>CAYGKX010000470.1:0-3549 GCA_964350225.1 uncultured Rhodospirillaceae bacterium
TCCCTTGAGACGGAGCGGCTGCGACTGCGCGTGCCCGACGTAACCGATGCCGTCCGGATCGCCGAGCTGGTAACCCCGGAGGTGAGCCGCTGGATGGCCTCCTGGCCGGCGCCCTGCACCCTGGAATTCGCCGAGGACCGTATCGTGCGGGCGCGGAAGGCGATGGCTGCGGGACGTGCCCTGCCGCTCGTCATCGACGAGGCAGTGGGCGAGGCGACGATCGGGATGGTCGAGGCGTTCGCGAGCCGCGACGATCCCGGCCGGGTGACCCTGGGGTTCTGGCTCGGCCAGCCGTGGCACGGACGCGGCTACATGTCGGAGGCGGTCGGGGCCGTTCTGCGCCACCTCGCGCGGGACCCGGCGGTCCGGGTCATCGACGGCGGCGCGCAGCTCGCCAACGATGCCTCAAAGGGCGTGATGACCAAGCTCGGGATGCAATGCGTCGGCCCGAGGGTGGTATTCTCGAGCGCCCGGCAGCGTGACGAGCCTTGCGAGTTCTACGAGATCGAGGCGAGTGCAGTCGTCTAGCCGCCGTCCCGCATCCCAAGGTCGTCAGGCCGGCTGATCGGCCCGGTCGAGGTCCTTCAGCGCCGTTTTGACCGCGGCCTTCACCGCTTCCGGGTCGCCCAGGCGGTCCGCCAGGAGGAGCGCGGTCTTGGCGAGGAAGAGCGGCCACTGAAGCTGGGGCAGGGCGTCGAGCGCGACCGCGAGGTCCGTGAAGCCCGCTTCCAGATGGCCCATGTCGGCCTTGACGTCATTGGGGCCGGTCATCGGGCGTCTCCATGCATGGCCGCAAGGGCGGGGCCTAATTCCCCGGGAACGGCGGTCTTCCAGCGGGCGGCGACATAGTCGTCCGGCCGCAGGAGGTAAAGGGTTCCGTCCTCCGCATCATACAGGTCACGGGCTCGGCCGGTCAGGTCCCGGGCCGGGGTCGCGACGCCGTTCGCCCGCGCGCCGACCGCGAGGACGCGCAGGTCGTAGCGGCCGGCGGCGTCGGTGACCACATCCGCCAGGTCCCCCGGGAGGCGACCGTCCGACGCTTCGTCGGCGAAATAGAGGAAGGTGCTTCCCGTCCCCGCGCTGTCGTAGAGCGAGGTCGTCTCCGCCCCTTCCGTCCCGAGCGCGAGCGGCAGGTCGGGCGCCATCAGCCCCGCCGGGGGACCGCCCTCGAACTCGGCCTCGCGATGGCGCGCGCCGTTCAGCGGGCTCTCCGCGTGGCAGAAGGGCGTCACGCGGAAGGGATCGAAGAGCTGCTTCACGAAGTCCTGGCTGAGCGAAAGCGACAGGACGGCGTCGCGCATGAGCTCCACCCCCTGGTTGGGCGTGTTCATATACATCGTGATCTTGGTCAGATCCTCGATCGTGTCGGCGATGGCCGCCTGGCGCTCGTCGGAATAGCTTTCCAGCAGCGACGCGGGCGCCCCGTCCTTGATCGCGGCGGCGAGTTTCCAGCCCAGGTTGTGGGTATCGGCATAGCCGTGGTTGAGGCCGCGTCCGCCGAAGATCGGAACCTGATGCGCGCAGTCCCCGGCGAAGAAGACCCGGCCATGCGCATACCGGTCCAGCGTGAGCGCATGGGCCCGGTACATGCTGCTCCAGACCAGTTCCCAGGGCGCGCTCTCCCCGATCATGTCGAGATGCTCCGCGATCCGGCGCTTGACGACTTCCGGGTCCGTCGCGTGATCCGCATCCTCGTCGTCGCGCAGCTGGTAGTCGAGGCGCCAGATGTCGAAGGGCTCCTTGTGCATGAGGATGGTCGACCCGCGGCTGTAGGGCGGGTCGAACCAGGCGCGCCGGCCCATCGGCATCTCCGATTTCATGTGGAAGTCGGAGATGACGTAGCGTTTCTCGAAGGTCGTCCCGCTGTAGCGCAGGCCCAGGGCCCGGCGGACCTCGCTCCGCACGCCGTCGCAGGCGACGACATAATCGGCGCGGAGGGTGTAGGGCCCGTCCGGCGTGTCGATCGACAGCTCGACATGGTCGTTGTGCGGGCGGGTGTCGGTCACCCGGTTCAGCCAGCGGATTTCGGCGCAGTCGCTCGCCTCGATTGCCTGCACCATGATCTCTTCCATCCAGCATTGCTGGAGGTTGGTCATCGGGGCATGGCGTTCCGTCACGGGGTGGGGCAGCGCCATTTCGTAGACGAGGTCGTTGCCGTAGTAGGTCGTGTTGCGGTCCCAGGTCTCCGCGAGTTCCAGGACCCGGGCGCCGACCCCGATACGGTCGAGGATCTGCATGGTCCGCCGGTTCATCGCGACGGCGCGGCTGCCGTCGGAAACCATGTCCTTGGCTTCGATCACGACGGAGCGGATGCCGTGCAGGGCGAGGTTGAGTGCGAGCGCCAGCCCAACGGGGCCCCCGCCGACGATGGCGACGGGGTGACGGGCGGCGGACCCGCCCATCTCCGGTGGACGTTCGAACGCGTGTTGGCGCCACTCGAAATACATGCCGATTCCTCCCTTGTTTTTCGGAACCGTATCAGCAACAGAGTTTCCGGCAATATTGGGATGAGAATGCTACCTATGAGGAACGCGGGCGGAAAGTCGAGGCGAACGACGGCTGCGACGATGGTTGCGACGACGGCTGCGATGGCCGCAATGATGTCTGTTGTGATGGGGAAAGCTGGCCGCCGGCTCCGCCGTTTGGGCATGGCCCTCTTCCTGACACTGCCTCTCCTTCCATCCGCGCAGGCCCAGGATGGCGGCACGCCCCGGTGGCAGAAGCGCTATATCTCCGTCGCGGGCGCCTGGTTCCTCGAACGGCGCTGCCGTTTCCTCTCGACCGCGGATCGACGGGAACTCGAATGGTCGACGGCGCAGATCACCCTGGCGATCGCCCGTCGCGAGGGACTGGCGGTCGTCCGGCGCCTGCAGGACGGGGCGTTGCGGCTGATTTCCCAACCCGATTTCAAGGGGTGCGGCGCCAACAACCGCCGCATCGTCGAGGAGGGACGGGGCTGGGCGCGGACCGATCTGACCCTGCTGACCGGGCGCATCTACGATCGGGACAGCTCCTACCGCGACTACGCCCTCGCCCGCTTCGCCGCGGCGGTCGCCCGGGCGGGTGCCGAGGCGCGCTGCAAGCACCTCCCCGCCGAAGAGCGAGGCCAGCTCTCCGCCCTGGTGACCGCGGTCGCAGCCGGGTTGGGCGAGGCCTATGGGGTCGCGACGGTCTGCCGGGCGATGAAGCGGGCTACGGATGCCGCGGCCCGGGACCGGACGCCTTGCGGTCCCGTAACCCAGGGCCGCCTCGCCGCCGCCATCCAGGACCTGCGCGAACTCAAGCGGGAATTCGGGGCGACCCGATAGCGCCGGCAGCGATCGGATTGCCGGGCACCGCCGGTCCGGTATAGGTACAGGTCTCCCTTCCGACGTGCGAGGCCGCCGCCATGCCATCGACCGCCATTCGACTCGCAGAGACCGACGCCGCCATCGCCGCCTGCCACCCCGTGGTGGCGGAACTGCGCCCCCATATCGCCACCCCCGAGGCACTGATCGAGCAGGTCCGGCGCCAGGCGGCCGAAGGCTACCGGCTGGCCTATGTCGAGGA
>CAYGKX010000471.1:0-3547 GCA_964350225.1 uncultured Rhodospirillaceae bacterium
AGGACGCGATGACGCACACCGGCCCCCGCCGACCTGGCCCCCGCCAACCTGGCCCCCGCCGACCCAGTCCCCGCCGACCTGGCCTTCGAGGGCCACGGATAAGCGCACCCAGTCCCGGCCGAGACAACCGGATCGCGGGACGTACCAATCCAAACGGAGCAGCGCAGCGACCGGCCGGGATCCGGCGCTCAGACGCGTTGGTCCTCGTCGAGGGCCGTCACCAGCCGGTCGAGCAGCACCATCAGCCGCGCCCGATCCGTCTCCGGCAGCGCGGCCGCCATCAGCCGCTCCTGCGCCTCGATCTGCGCCTGTTTGGCCTGAAGCTTCCGCCGGCCCGATGCCGTCAGGCTGAGCTCGTAGGCGCGACCGTCCGTCGTCGACCGCTTGCGCGAGACAAGCCGCGCCTTCACCAGCTGGTCGATCGCCGGCGACAGGGTTGACTTGTCCAGTCCGAAGGAGCGCGCGATCCGGGTCTGGGTGACGCCGGGATTGGCCTCGATCACCGTCAGAAGACTGAACTGCCCCGGCGACAGCGTCTTGCCGCCAGCGGCCCGGTCCAGATGGCGGAAGGAAGCCGCTTGTGCCTGGCGCAACTTGTAGCCGAGATAGCCGGGCAGGGGGCCGAGGGCGAGGTCGTCATGCCGGGCCGTGCCGTCGGGTCCCCGTCCTCCCGACCGCGGGGGTGTCGTCATCGCACTGCCGTTTGCATCGTCCTGTTCCTCCCGCCACCGGTTCGCGCCGAAATGTCTGCCGGAAGCATCGGTTCGGGGCCGCCTTGCCACGGCGCGCGTTCCCCGTCCCGCCGTTCCGCCGCTCGTTCTCCGTTCCGCCAATCCGCCGTGCGACCGTTCCGCCGACCGGATGTCTCGCATCACCTTAGACAGGACCGCGGCCGGAAGACAAGATAGTTGGCATACCAAACTATCTTGTCTATGCTCCTGGCGACTGTTGCCGGGGGAACCGGTCGGCGTGTCGGCCGCTTGCGTCGATGGGGGCGTTGCATCCACCAGGGTTCTGGCTCGATCGCGACCTTGCGTCGAGCCGGGCGACGGGCGATAGAATTGGAGCGCGGTGCGAGAGGTGGGCGGCAGATCGAAGCCCGGCCGCGCGGAAAGGGATCGGACATGCTGACGGCGGAGCAGAACGAGCGGATCACGCGGACGGGGCCGGGGACGCCCTGCGGCGATTTCATGCGCCGCTACTGGCAGCCCGCGGCCCTGACCGAGGAGCTTGAGGGCAATCGTCCGGTCAAACCCGTCCGGCTGCTGGGCGAGGACCTTGTCATCTTCAAGGACGAGGAAGGACGCTACGGCCTGGTCGAGCGTCATTGCTGCCACCGGGGCGCGGATCTCGCCTTCGGGCGGCTGGAGGATGGCGGTCTGCGCTGCTCCTTCCACGGCTGGCTGTTCGATGTGACCGGCGCCTGCCTCGCCCAACCCGGGGAGCCGAAGGGCAGCAACTTCCACCGCAAGGTCCGCCAGCCGGCCTATCCCTGCATCGAGAAGAACGGCATCGTCTTCGCCTATATGGGCCCACTGGCCGAGGGCGAGGCGCCACCCGCGCTGCCCGATTTCGACTGCTTCGCCGCGCCCGACGCCTACACCTTCGCCTTCAAGGGATGGTGGGAGTGCAACTGGCTGCAGGCGATGGAGGTCGGCATCGACCCCGCCCATGCCTCCTTTCTCCACCGCTTCTTCGAAGATGGCGAGGACGAGGAGTATGGCCAGCAGTTCCGGGCCAAGACCAAGGAGGTCGCCGTCACCAAGGTGCTGCGGGAATACGAGACGCCTGAGCTCAACGTCGAGGAGACGGACTTCGGCCTGCGTATTGCCGCCCTCCGCCAGATGGCGGGCGATGAGATGCACATCCGTGTCACCAACGCCATCTTCCCGCATGGCGCGATGATTCCGATGAGCAGCGACATCAACATCACCCAGTGGCATGTGCCGATCGACGACCGGAACTGCTATTGGTACGCGATGTTCACCGACTACAGCCGCAAGGTCGACAAGGTGACGATGCGGGAACAGCGCATCCATTCCGTCTCTTTGCCGGACTACCGGCCGGTGATGAACAAGGCGAACAATTACGGCTTCGATGCCGAGGAACAGCGCAGCCGGACCTATACGGGCATGGGCGAGGACATCAACGTGCACGACCAGTGGGCGGTCGAAAGCCTCGGCCCGATACAGGACCGGACACGAGAGCATCTCGGCTATACCGACAAGGCGATCACCGCCTATCGCCGCCGGCTCTTCCGCGGCATCGAGGCGGTCGAACGCGGCGAGGACCCGCCCATGGTCCTTTGGAACGGTACGACGATGGAAGACGCGCCCATCGCCATCGATACGATCGGCGACGCCGGCAAGTGGCGGGACGACTGGCGCCAACACGAAGGCGCCCGCCGCGAGGCCTCTCCATGGGCGGCCTAGCGCTCCCTCCCCCCTTGAGGGGCCCTTCGACAGGCTCAGGAGGCGGGGTGGGGGGGCGGTCCGCGCGCAGCGGGGACAATTCCAAGCTATCGGCGCGATGCGTAGATGGACCCCGGATCAAGTCCGGGGTGGCGCCGAGAATTCTCAATCAACACTTCGCCACCCCGGCCCCCGAGCCGGGGTCCATCGAGGCGACGGACACCCACCGATGACCGACCGCGACCACAGCGTCGGCCAGGCCGACTTCGTCAAGATTCACGGCCTCTGGTCCGACGAACAGGCGGAAGCCGCGGAAAAGGCGCTTCGCACGATGGAGGAGCGCAACATCGAGCTCGTCCGGCTCGCCTACCCGGATCAGCACGGCATCCTGCGCGGCAAGGCGGTCGTCGCCGACGAGTTCGCCTCGACCCTCCGGAACGGCTGCCGCATCACGACGACCCTCCTTGCCAAGGACACGTCGCACAAGACGGTCTATCCCGTCTTCACCCCCGGCGGCGGCTTCGGCCTGTCGGAGATGGAGGGGGCGGGCGACTTCATCATGGTGCCGGACCCGAAGACCTTCCGGGTCCTGCCCTGGGCGCCCGACACGGCCTGGGTGCTCTGCGACGCCTATTTCCAGACCGGCGCGCCCAGCCCCTTCGCCCCGCGCACGATCCTGCGCCAGGCGCTCGACCGGGCGGCGGGAATGGGCTTCGATTATGTCGCCGGGATCGAGATCGAGTTCCACATCTTCAAGCTCGAGAATCCGAGCCTGACCGCAGCCGACATCGGCCAGCCGGCCCGCCCGCCGGAGGTCAGCCTGACCCACCAGGGCTTCAACTACCTGACCGAGTTCCGCTTCGACCAGGCGGAGCCGCTCCTCCAGATCCTGCGCCGGACCGCCCAGGGCCTCGGCCTCCCACTGCGCACAGTCGAATCGGAGTTCGGGCCGAGCCAGGTCGAGTTCACCTTTCACCCGACACCGGGGTTGGAGAGCGCCGACCTCATGATGCTCTTCCGCTCGATGGTCAAGCAGGTCTGCCGTCGCCACGGCTACCACGCGACCTTCATGTGCCAGCCTGGCATTCCGGGCATGTTCTGCTCAGGCTGGCACCTGCACCAGTCGCTCGTTTCGC
>CAYGKX010000472.1:0-3523 GCA_964350225.1 uncultured Rhodospirillaceae bacterium
ATGCAATAGAGTGAAATCACGAGCGGGGCGGCAATGGTGGCCGGTGCGATCGAGGAGCGGGGGACTGACCCCACGGGGGCGCCGGCACGGGGCGCGCGGCGGCGGGAGGCGGTCTATGACGCGATCCGGGCCGATATCGTCGCCGGCGGCTGGCAGCCGGGGGAGAGAGTTACCGAACAAAGCGCCGCCGCCCGCTACGACGTTTCCCGGACTCCGGTGCGCGAGGCCCTGTCGCAGCTGGCGCGCGACGGGCTTCTGGAAGAGCGCGCCAGGGGCTATGCCGTACCGGAACTGGGTGCCGAGGATGTCGAGGGCATCTACGAGATGCGCCTTCTGCTCGAGCCGCGGATCGCCCGGCATGCGGCGGAGCGCGCTACACATGACGAAATTCTCGCCCTTCACGCGGCACTCGAGGCGGAGCGGGCGCAGCAGACGGCTCAGGATCTTGGCGTTTTCGTCGCTGCCAATCTCCAGTTCCGCGATGCGCTGTTCGCCCCGTGCCCGAACCCGCGGCTCGTATCCGGCGCGTCTATCTTCACCGACCAGATCCGGCTCGTCATGAACATGACCCTTCATCCGCTGGAGAACCGGGAGACGACCTGCCGGTACCATGCGCTCGCCTACGAGGCGATCAAGACAGGCGACGGCGACCGCGCCGTCAGCGCTATCACGGAGCTGCTGTTCAGTGCGCGGGATTACTTCCGGCGCGCCATGGCGGCGGCCACTTCTGAAGCCCGCTAACACTGGTTTGTATGCAAATATGAGATTTTGTATTTCTATAATCCCGGACGGCGTTCGATGAGCGCGCAAGTCGGTTGGCGCCTGGGCGTCGACATCGGCGGAACCTTCACCGATGTCGCGCTGGAAGGCCCGGACGGGCGCTTTACCGCCAAGCTGCTGACCCGGCACGACGCACCGGAGGCGGGGGTGATCGATGCGATCGACGAGGCCTGCTCGGCCGCGGGGATCGCCGTCTCCGACCTTGTATCGCTCGTACATGGCACGACCCTGGCCACCAACGCATTGATCGAGCGGCGCGGGGCGAAGACGGCTTTCGTGACGACCGACGGCTTTCGCGACGTCCTGGAAATGGGAACGGAAAGCCGGTTCGAGCACTACGACCTGAATATCGAGAAGCCGAAGCCGCTGGTCCCACGGGCGTTGCGGTTCCCGGTGCCGGAGCGCCTGGATGCGGCGGGCGAGGTCGTGACCCCGCTCGACGAAGCGGCCGTCGAGGCCCTGGCGCCGCGCCTGCGACAGCTCGGCGTGGAAGCCGTGGCAATCGGCTTCCTCCACGCCTTCGTGAACCCGGCCCATGAGCGCCGCGCCCGGGAGATCCTGCAGGCGGAAATCCCGGGACTGGCCGTCAGCCTCTCGAGCGAGGTGTCTCCCGAGATCCGCGAATATGAGCGTTTCTCCACGACGGCGGCCAACGCCTATATCCAGCCGGTGGTGAGCGACTATCTGCGCCGTCTCGCCGAAGCCCTCGAGGGGCGCGGCCTGACGTGCCCGCTGCTGGTGATCCTCTCCAATGGCGGGCTGACCGACATCGACACGGCGATCCGCTTTCCCGTGCGGCTGGTCGAATCGGGTCCTGCCGGCGGCGCGATCCTGGCCAGCGCCGTTGCCCGCGAATGCGGCATCGACGGCGCGCTGTCCTTCGACATGGGCGGGACGACGGCGAAGATCTGTCTCCTCGACGACGGCCGTCCCCAGTCGGCGAGGGATTTCGAGGTCGACCGCATCTACCGCTTCAAGCGCGGCAGCGGACTTCCGGTACGTATCCCGGTGGTGGAGATGGTGGAGATCGGCGCCGGCGGCGGATCGCTTGCCCGGGTCGACCAGCTCGGCCTCATCGCGGTCGGCCCGGAAAGCGCCGGATCCGATCCGGGCCCTGCCTGTTACGGACTGGGCGGCACAGGGGCCACCGTGACCGACGCGAACCTCCTGATCGGGCGCCTCGATGCCGATCATTTCGCGGGAGGCCGATTGAAGCTCGACCGGCCCGCCGCGGCCGGTGCGGTCGACGCGGCACTGGGCGATGCATTGAGGCTCCCGACCGAAAGCGCGGCCCTGGGCCTCCTTGAGATGGTCGACGAGAACATGGCCAACGCCGCCCGCGAACATGCGGTCGAGAGCGGCAAGAGCCTGATCGGGCGGACGATGATCGCCTTCGGCGGCTGCGCGCCCCTCCACGCGGCGCGGCTGGCGCAGAAGCTGGGCATCGGCCGGATCGTGGTGCCGGAAGGCGCCGGGGTCGGCTCCGCCATCGGTTTCCTGCGCGCGCCTATTGGGTATGAGATCGCCCGCAGCCTCTACCAGCGCCTCTCGACCCTCGACCGGGAGCGCATCGACGCCCTTCTGGACGAGATGGTCGGAGAAGCGCGGGATTTCGTCGTCGCGGCGGCCGGAGAGAATGCCGCCCCGACGGTCGAGCGCCATGCCTACATGCGTTATGTCGGCCAGAGCCATGAGATCGAGGTCGAACTGCCGGAGGGCGCCCTCGGCGAGGACGCGGTGGAACTTCTGCGGGAGCGCTACGACAGCGCCTATCGCCGGCAATTCGGACCGCCGGTCCCGGGCCTGGAAATCGAACTGGTGAGCTGGTCGGTCCGGGCGGCGCTGCCCGTGACCCCGCCCGAGCGGGTTGCCCCCGTTGCCGGCACCGGCGGGGCCACCGGGTTCGGGGATCGTGTGCTTTTCGATCTGGCGAGCGGTGGTTCCGTCGTGGCGCCGGCCGTGTCGCGCGGTTCCCTCGTTTCCGGCGAATGGCTGCCGGGTCCGGCGGCGATCGTCGAGGACGAAACCACGACCATCGTGCCGCCCGGGTATCGCGCGACGGCGCTTGCCGAAGGGCATATCCTGATTGAACGGAATGCGGAGTGAGGGGGTCATGACCGAAACCGCCCAGGCCGGCTTGGTCGGCGCACGCGAGATCAAGCTCCAGATCATGTGGACCCGGCTGATGGCCGTGGTCGAGGAACAGGCGCGTTCCCTGATCCGCACCGCCTTCAGCGAGACGGTGAGCGAGGCGGGCGACCTCTCGGCTGGCGTCTTCGACCGCCAGGGCCGGATGATCGCCCAGGCCGTGACCGGCACGCCCGGTCATGTCAACTCGATGGCCGAGGCCGTCCGCCATTTCGTCGCCAAGTTCCCGCCGGAGACGATGCAGCCGGGCGACCATTTCATCACCAACGACCCGTGGCTCTCATCGGGTCATCTCCACGACGTGACCGTCGTGTCGCCGGCCTTCCACGACGGCCGGCTCGCGGGCTTGTTCGCCTGCACCTGCCACCAGGTCGATATCGGCGGGCTGGGGCAGGGGCCGGACGGCCGCTCGATCTACGAGGAGGGGCTCTTCATCCCCCTCATGCGCCTCGCCCGGGGGGGCGTGGTCAACGAGGACCTGCTGGAAATCGTCCGCGCCAATGTCCGCCAGCCGGCGCAGGTCGAGGGCGACATCCGCTCCTACATGACCTGCAACCACGTCGGCGAGCGCCGCCTGGGGGAAATGCTCGACGAG
>CAYGKX010000473.1:0-3519 GCA_964350225.1 uncultured Rhodospirillaceae bacterium
TTCCTGATCGACCGGCGCGGCTACGTCCTGACCAATGCCCATGTTGTGGGGGATGCGCCAAGGGTTCGGGTGCGTCTCTTCCAGGGCAAGACCGTGATCGGCCGGGTCCTGCGGCGGGACGAGGCGCGGGACGTCGCGCTCGTGAAGATCCCGCCGCCGGGCCGCGCGCCGCTGCCGCTTCGCCGGGTGCGTGCCCGGGTCGGCGAGGACGTCTATGCCGTGGGCGCACCGACCGGCGAATATCTGGAGGCGACCGTCAGTCGCGGCGTTGTCGGTGCCCTCCGGCGCTTTCGCGGTCAGACCTACATCCAGGCCGACGCGTCCGTCCATCCGGGCAGCAGCGGCGGTCCCCTGGTTGACCGCTCCGGCAACGTCATCGGCCTCACGGTCTCCGCCCTGCGCGGCCGCGACGGCCGGCAGGCCGCCGGGCTCAACCTCTTCATCCCGATCGGCGACGCGCTCCGCCGGCTGAACCTGCACTATTGACGTCATGCGCCCGCGGGTCAGGCGTTTTCGCCCAGCGCCACCCTGTGCAACTCCGCCGACCCGGCGCTGAAGCAGACGAAGAGGATCCGGTCGAGGGTCCGCAGCAGACGCGCCGTGTCGCGCACCGTCCCGATGGCCAGGGGCGCGGCCCGCTCCGCCGGGAAGCCGTAGACACCGGTGGAGATCGCGGGAAAGGCGAGACTCGTCGCGCCATGTTCGGCGGCCAGCATCATCGAACGCCGGTAACAGCTCGCCAGCAGCGCTTCCTCGTCGGCGTTGCCGCCGCGCCAGATCGGGCCGACCGTGTGCACGACCCATCTTGCGGGAAGGTCGTAGCCGTCGGTGATCCGGGCCTCTCCGGTCGGGCAGCCGCCGATCTGTCGGCATTCGGCCAGCAGGCCGGGCCCCGCCGCGCGGTGGATCGCGCCGTCGACCCCGCCGCCGCCCAGCAGGCTCTCGTTCGCCGCGTTGACGATGGCATCGACGGCGACCCGCGTGATGTCGCCCTGCAGGACCTCCAGCCGTGTCGTCATGGTGCCCCTCCTTCCGGGCCCGTGTCGCCGGGCCGCTGCACCGGCCGGTGCAGCGCGACCCCAGCCATGACCAGGCCGACGCCCAGCATATCGCGGGGCGCCGGGACCTGCGCAAGGACCAGCGCCGCGACGACGGTCGCGGTCGCAGGCAGGAGGGCCAGCATCAGCGCGAAGCTCGCCCGCGGCAGGCGCGCCATGGCGAGCTGGTCGCAGACATAGGGGATGACCGAGGAGCACAGGCCGACGCCGATCCCGGCGAGGAGGAGCCAGGGCCGGTCGACCGCCGCGACGACCTGCACCAGCCCCAGCGGCAGCACGAAGAGGAAGGCGAGCGCCATCGCCGTGCCCAGCCCCGCGATCCCCGCCGCCGGTCCCATCCCGGACAACCGGTGGCCGAGCAGGACATAGCATACGAACAGGCCGCCGTTCAGGAAGGCCCAGAACAGGCCGATCGCGTCTTCGAGCCCGCTGCCGTCCCAGCCCGCAACGACCAGCAGCCCCACGCCGCCCGCCGCCAGGCCAAGGGCCAGGAGGTTGCGCCGGCTCCGGAGACCCCAGGCGGCGAGGGCCAGCACGCCGACGAACTCGATCGACGCAACGAGGCTCATCGGCAGCCGGTCGAGCGCCAGATAGAAGGAGGTGTTCATCGCCGCGAGACACAGGCCCAGGCCGAGAAGCAGGCGCCGTGTCGCCGGATCGGCCCGGCGCCAGGTCCGCCGCGGGCGGGTCCAGGGCGCGAAGATCAGCGCGGCGCTGCCGATCCGAAGCCAGGCCACGCCCAGCACCCCGACGGCCGGAAACAGCAGCACGGCGAAAGACGGTCCGAGAAAATGAAAGATCGCACTGACACCGAACCAGACATGCGGCGGCAATCGCGTGCCCGCCGCGTCCCTGCCCAACCGTCCTTCGGCCATTCGCCATCCTCCCTCACCGATACGGAGGCAGATCTTCGACGGGGGACAGCGCCGATTGAATGCGAATGCCCAGATGATTTGCCAGTAATCCCTGGGATTGTTAGGCTATCACGATGAAGCGCCTCCGATATGAAAACGCGAACCTGGACGAGCTCGACGGCCGCCTCCTGGCCCTCCTGGCGGCGGACGCCCGGGCGAGCGTAGCGGCGCTGGCGCGGGAGGTCGGCCTTTCCGCCCCCAGCGTCGCGGAACGGCTCCGCCGGCTGGAGGAGGCGGGCGTCGTCACCGGCTATTCCGTCGCGGTCGATTCCCGTGCGCTGGGGCTGGCCCTGGGGGCCTGGATCCGGATCCGGCCCCTGCCGGGCCAGTTGCGGAAGGTCGCGGCCCTCTTGGACGGCCTGCCGGAGATCGTCGAATGCGACCGCATCACCGGGGAGGACTGTTTCCTCGCCCGCGCGCAGGTCGCGGCGGTGGAGGACCTGGAGGCGCTGATCGACGAGATCATCCCCTACGCGACCACGAACACCTCAATCGTTCAGTCGACCCCGGTAGCCCGCCGGCTGCCGCCGTTGCCGACCGTCAGCGGGTAGTAGGGGCGTCCGGGCCTACCCCTTCGCCCGTTCGATCGCCTCTTCGATCAGCTTGGCCGCCGCGCCCGGCTCTTCCCAGCCGGAGATGCGGACCCACTTGCCCTTTTCCAGGTCCTTGTAATGCTCGAAGAAGTGCGCGATCTGGTCGCGCAGGATCTCCGGCAGGCCCCGGAAGGAACTGACGTTGGTGTAGTAGGGATGCAGCTGGTCGACCGGGACGGCGATGATCTTCTCGTCCTCGCCGGCCTCGTCCTCCATGATCAGCGCGCCGACCGGCCGGGCCCGGATTATCGCTCCGGCGGTCACCGGCACCTGCCCGACCACCATGACGTCGATCGGGTCGCCGTCGAGCGACAGGGTGTGCGGCACGAAACCGTAGTTGCCGGGATAGAACATCGCCGTGTGCAGGAAGCGGTCGACGAAGATCGCGCCCGAGTCCTTATCGACCTCGTACTTGACCGGATGCCCGCCCAGCGGAATCTCGATCACGACATTGATGTCCCAGGGCGGCTTGGTCCCGGCGGGGATCTTTTCCAGATTCATGCGGCGAGGGCTTCGCTTGCGGGTTGGTAGGCCATGTTCAGGTCGCGCGCGACCGCTTCGTAGGTGATACGGCCGAGATGGACATTCAACCCCGCGAGGAGATGCGGGTCCTCCGCCAGCGCCGCTTTCGCCCCCTTGTCGGCCAGGGCGAGGACGAAGGGCAGGGTACGGTTGTTCAGCGCGAAGGTCGAGGTGCGCGGCACGGCGCCCGGCATGTTGGTCACGCAATAATGGACGGAGCCTTCCTCGACATAGGTCGGGTTGTCGTGGCTTGTCGGGCGGCTGGTCTCGAAACAGCCGCCCTGGTCGAGGGCGATGTCGACGAGGCAGGAGCCGGGCCGCATGGTCGCGACCATCGCCCGCGTGACCAGCTTGGGCGCCGCCGCGCCCGGCACCAGCACCGCTCCGACCACGAGATCCGCATTGAGAACATAGTGTTCGATCGCTGCGACC
>CAYGKX010000474.1:0-231 GCA_964350225.1 uncultured Rhodospirillaceae bacterium
GTGAACAACGCAAGCGCGATCAGCCTGACCGGCACGATGGCAACCCCGATGAAACGCTTCGACCTGATGTTCGGCGTCAATGTGCGCGGCACCTTCTGCGCCTCCCAGGCCTGCATTCCGCACCTGAAGAAGGCGGAGAACCCGCATATCCTGACCCTCGCCTCGCCGATCAACCTGAACCCGCGCTGGTTCGCCGCCCACACCGCCTACACGATGGCGAAATACGGCATG
>CAYGKX010000474.1:241-3492 GCA_964350225.1 uncultured Rhodospirillaceae bacterium
GCTGGGCATGTCGGCGGAATTCAAGGGCGACAGCATCGCCGTCAACGGCCTGTGGCCCCGGACCCTGATCGGGACGGCCGCCCTGCAGGTCATCCCCGGCATCGACATGGGCGCCTCCCGCACGCCGGAGATCATGGCCGACGCCGCCCACGCCATCCTGACCCGCCCGTCGCGGGAGTGCACCGGCAACTTCTTCATCGACGACGAGGTGCTGGCGGCGGAAGGCGTGACGGATTTCGACCAATACCGCACGGACCCGGCGAAGGAGCCGATGCAGGACCTGTTCGTGGACTGAGGGGGCAGCGCCGTGGCGCCATGGCCGCGTGCGCCCGTCTTCCCATTCTTCGAGACGCCGGCTGCGCCGGCTCTTCAGGATGAAGTCTTTGATTTTACATAATTAATCTCTTCGTCCTGAGGAGCGCGAAGCGCGTCTCGAAGGATGCGAAGACGGGCGAGAACACCCAGCGTCAGGCAAGACCCAAAGCGGGGGCCCCTCAGACAAACTCCTCCATCAGATACAGTGCGTGGAGGGTCACGCCCTCGCCCTTCAGCATGTCGGCGGCGCCCTGTTGGCGGTCGACCATCGTCAGGACGTGGTCAACCGTGCAGCCGGACTTGCGCGCTTCGTTGATGGCCTTGAGGACCGAACCGCCGCGGGTCGACACGTCTTCCAGCATGATTGCGGTCGCCCCCTCCGGCAGCGGGCCCTCGATCAGCTTGGTCGTGCCGTGGTCCTTCGGTTCCTTCCGGACGTAGAAGCCCTGGACGGGACGGGACGGCCAGCTTTTCACGGCGATCGCATCGACGATGGGGCAGGCGCCGAGGACGAGGCCGCCGACGGCATCGCAGGGCAGATCGGCGATCGCCTGTAGGGAGAGGTCGGCGGCAAGGTTCAGGCCTTCCGGGTCCAGAAGCGTCATCTTCATGTCGAAGAAAACGGAGCTTTGCCCGCCCGAGGCGAGCTTGAAGTCGCCGCCGGTCAGGACCGACTTTTCCTTGATGATCCCGAACAAGCGGGCACGTTTGTCCGGATCGAGGCCGGCGACGGCGGTATCGGCGGGCATGGCATTCTCCGTGAACTTTGCGGAAGACCCGGTTTTCCTTGGGCTATCCTTCGCTTCTCTTTGGTATGACGGCACCGAAGTCTTGGTTATACTGGACCGGATCGAATTGAGAACGGATCGACCGGCCGGCTGGATGCGTCATGGGCATGCGCGGCGGGGCCGCGTCGGCCGTGGGCAGGAAAAATGCGCCAGCCCGGCGGGGCGGCGCAAGGGAACAAATCGAGCATGGCACGGGTAGCGAGCGACGAAGCCGTGATGGATGCGGGTCGGCCGCGGGGGCGGAAGAGCCGCGAGCGCAAGGCGCGCGACGGGGCGGACCGCAAGCCGACGAGGCCGGCAGGGGAGCGGTCGACCGGCCGGGCACAGGCCGCGGCCCGGGATACGGGCGGCGGCAGGCTGGTCTCGCCGGAGGTCGCCGAACTGGCCCGCCAACGGCTGAGCCAGTTGATCGGCCTCGTCCTGTTGGTGCTGGCCGCACTCGTCGCCGCCGCGATCGTTTCCTACGACAGTGCGGATCCGTCCTTCAACCATGCGACGGCCAGGGACCCGTCCAACTGGCTGGGCCGACCGGGCGCCTATACGGCGGACCTTCTGCTGCAGACCCTGGGGGTCGCCGCCGGACTTCTGCTGGCCGTCGTCCTGGCCTGGTCGATCCGGCTCATGACCCGCCGCGGCCTGGGCAGCCTGTGGTGGAAGCTTCTCCTGCTGCCCTTGATGCTGATGACGGCGATGGTCGCTTTCGCATCGCTGTCGCCCTGGTCCGGCTGGCCGGCGGGCGCGGGGCCCGGCGGGTTCGTCGGAAAGGTCCTGTATGGCGGTCTCGCGGAACTGGTCCGCGCGCGCGACATCGGGGTCGGGGCCTGGCTGATCGGGGCCGGGGCCGGCCTGATCGCACTGATCCTGTTCTTCCTGGTCCTGGGCGTTCCCTGGCGAGGCTGGAAGGCGGCCGTTGCCTATCTGGGCGCCAAGCGCGAGACGGCGGACGAGGTCCCGCCCGCCCCGAGACGCGCGTCCCGGCCGCCCCGCGAGGACGACAAGTCCGCCGCGCGGGCCGCGGCGAAGGCCGAACGGGCGGAAGCCAGGGCCGCCGCGAAAGCGGAGAAGGCCGCCAAGAAGGAAGCCTCCCGGCGCACCGCCGAACCGCCCGCCCTGCGGCCGGACGCGGAGGCGAAGTCCGCCAAGGCCCGGGTGGTCGCGGAGAAAGCCGCGCCCAAGCCCGGCCGGAAGGCCGCGGCCGCGAAACAGGCGAAACTGGCACTCGACCCCAGCGCCTTCACCCTCCCCGACGTCGACCTCTTGCAGGCCCCGCCGGCCGGCCATCATGCCGAGATCGACCCCGCGTCGCTGGAACAGAACGCCCGGTATCTGGAGACGGTTCTGGAGGATTTCGGGGTCAAGGGCGAGATCGTGAAGGTCCGCCCCGGCCCCGTCGTCACGCTGTACGAGCTGGAACCCGCGCCCGGGACCAAATCCGCCCGGGTCATCGGGCTCGCCGACGATATCGCCCGGTCGATGAGCGCCATCGCCGCCCGGGTCGCCGTCGTGCCGGGCCGGAACGTCATCGGCATCGAGCTGCCGAACCAGAGCCGCGAGACGGTCTATCTGCGGGAGCTGCTGGAATCGGCGCAATATGAAAGCTCCAGCACCGCGCTGGGGCTGATCCTGGGCAAGGATATCGGCGGCGGGCCGGTCATCGCAGACCTCGCGCGCATGCCGCATCTGTTGATCGCGGGCACGACCGGCTCCGGCAAGTCGGTCGGCATCAACGTGATGATCCTCTCGCTCCTCTACCGCCTGTCGCCGGAGCGCTGCAAGTTCATCATGATCGACCCGAAGATGCTGGAACTGTCGGTCTATGACGGCATCCCGCACCTCTTGGCACCGGTCGTTACGGACCCGAAGAAGGCCATTGTCGCCCTGCGCTGGACGGTCCGGGAGATGGAAAGCCGCTACCAGGCGATGTCGAAGCTGGGGGTCCGCAATATCGACGGCTACAACCAGCGGGTCGCCGAAGCCGCCAAGAAGGGCGAGCAGCTGACCGAACAGGTGCAGGTCGGGCTCGACGAGGATGGCCGGCCCCAGTTCGAGGAACGGCCCCTGTCGCTCGACCCGCTGCCCTTCATCGTGGTCATCGTCGACGAGATGGCCGACCTGATGATGGTCGCCGGCAAGGATATCGAGGCAGCG
>CAYGKX010000475.1:0-1120 GCA_964350225.1 uncultured Rhodospirillaceae bacterium
CTTCCATGAAGACGTCGATATGGGGAATGACGTTGAAGGCGATCTGCTTGGTGAACTTCTTCCGCTCCAGCGGCTCGTTCGTGTAGACGGCGCGCGTCTGCTCGAAGAGCTCGTCCATCGCCGCCTTGCCGCCGCCGGACGTCGACTGATAGGTCGCGACGACCACGCGCCGGATCCGTGCGAGATCGTGCAGCGGCTTCAGCGCGACGAGCATCTGGATCGTCGAGCAGTTGGGGTTGGCGATGATGTTCTTCTTCGAATGCTCGGCGATGGCGTGCGGGTTGACCTCCGGCACGACGAGCGGAATGTCCGGGTCCATCCGGAACTTCGAGGTGTTGTCGATGACGACGCAGCCCGCCTTCGCCGCGCGCGGCGCGTGGATTGCCGACACCGAAGCGCCCGGCGAGAAGAGACCGATATCGACGCCCTTGAAGTCGAACTTCTCCAGATCCTGCACGACGAGTTCGCCACCGGCATACTCGACGGTCGACCCGGCCGACCGCTCGGAAGCGAGGGGAATGACCTCGTCGGCCGGAAACTTGCGTTCGGCCAGGATCTCGAGGATTTCCCGTCCGACATTGCCCGTGGCGCCTGCCACCGCGACCCGATAACCCATTTCTCGTTCCTTTCCTGCGCCGCACCCGCCCTGCCCCGGAAGTCTTCCTGGGCCTGCCGGGCACCGGCGCCATGACATACGGGACGACGCCCCGCGTTTCAATGTATCCTGTCGACGCGCTTTGAGACGCGGCCCGCCCTCAGCAGGCGGAAGACCGAACCGGTGCCACAGGAGAGGGAGGCCCCATGTCGAGTGCAGCTCCCGGCGAGAAAATCGCCAGCTATGGCGATTTCTGGCCCTTCTACCTGAAGGAGCACAGCAAGCCGGAAACCCGTGCCATTCACTACGTCGGCACGACCCTCGCCATCGCCACCCTGATCGCCGCTCTCGCGACCCAGATCTGGTGGCTGCTGCTCCTGGTGCCGGTCGCCGGCTACCTCTTCGCCTGGATCGGCCATTTCTCGATCGAGAAGAACCGGCCCGCGACCTTTACCTACCCCTTCTGGTCCCTGTTCAGCGACTTCAGGATGTACTTCCTGTGGCTCGGCGGGCGGCTGGGCAGGC
>CAYGKX010000475.1:1130-3483 GCA_964350225.1 uncultured Rhodospirillaceae bacterium
CGGTGTGCGGTGCATGTCAGCAGATCACGAATGCAAACCGGCCCCTCCGCTGGGGCGGAGGAGCCGGTCGAATTCTTCTTGAGCTCCCCCGCCTTTTGCGGCGGGAAAGCTGCCCAAAAGGCTATTTCTGCGACTTGTCGCTCGAAACGGTGGTCTGTTTGGTGGTCGGAATCGGCGTATGGGCGGACTTGCCATGGCCAGTGCAGGCCAGGGCCGCGCCACCGGTGAAACCGACGAAGGCGAGCGCCAGAACGGTCGTCTTGAGAACGGGCATGTGACCACTCCTTTTGGAGAACGGAGGCGGTGAGGGTAGGCGATACTCTACCAACCGTCAATCAGGCTGCCGCCACTTCACCAGCTTGTGATGGCGACCCTGTCACTTGACGAAGACGGCATTCTGCTTCTGCCCGTCACCGCGATGATAGGGACCGACGAGCTTGTTGGAACCCTCCGGCTTCAGCCACATCGTCGTGCCGGACTTCAGCTTCCCGACAAACTGACCGTTGGTGATCTTCCCAACCATTTCGACACCGCTGGCCTTGTCGGCCAGGGTGAAGCGGCGGACGCCCTTGTAGACGGTAATCGCCAGTTGCCCTCGCGTGCGGCCGTCGGGCAGCACCTCTGTGATGTTCAGGGTCAGCGGCCCCCAGGGCGACGACCAGATCCATTTGCCGAGGAAGGGCGAGGGCGCCTGGGCAAGCTGCCCGGCGCCCGGCCGCGGATCGCCGGCGCGGCCCTGGGACGGCGCAAGCGCGAAGGCCGTGCATAACAGGCCCAGTAGGCCCGCACGCAATAAGCCACGGCGACGAAAGTTCAAACCAGGCGTTGTCATGGCATCCCCCGTGCGACCGCCGAAGACGCCCGGGCAGCGGGCGGATCAGCGGTTCAACTTGTCCAGCTGGTGCAGGATGGCATCGCCCATGCCGCCCGTCGAGACCTTCGCCTTCCCGTCCTGCATGATGTCGGCCGTCCGCATCCCGCCCGCAAGCACGTTCGAGACCGCCTGCTCCAGAAGGTCGGCCTCGTCGCCCAGGTCGAAGGAATAGCGGAGCGCCATCGCAAAGCTGAGAACGCAGGCCAGCGGATTGGCGAGACCCTTGCCGGTGATGTCGGGCGCCGAACCATGCACCGGCTCGTAAAGCGCGTGGCGCTTGCCGGTCGCCGGGTCGAGTTCGCCCAGCGAGGCCGACGGCAGCATGCCGAGGGAGCCGGTCATCATGGCCGCCACGTCGGACAGGAGGTCGCCGAACAGGTTGTCGGTGACAATGACGTCGAACTGCTTCGGCGTGCGCACCAGCTGCATTCCGCAAT
The DNA here is from genome assembly GCA_964350225.1 of uncultured Rhodospirillaceae bacterium. Classification (GTDB taxonomy): domain Bacteria; phylum Pseudomonadota; class Alphaproteobacteria; order Bin65; family Bin65; genus CAYGKX01. The sequence continues at coordinate 2,442 of CAYGKX010000475.1, forward strand.
TGTCGGCCAGGATATGCTGCAGCTCGACATCCGGATATTCGGCATCGTGGATCTTCTGCACTTCCTGGCGCCACAGGACGCCGGTGTGCATGACATTCGACTTCTCCGCCGAATGCACCAGGTTCCGGCGCTTCTGGGCCAGTTCGAAGGCGACCCGCGCGATACGGTGGATTTCGGGGCTGGTATAGAGCTGGGTGTCGACGCCCCGCCGGGTACCGTCTGGCAGGTCCTCGATGCCGCGCGGCTCGCCGAAATAGACGCCGCCGGTCAGCTCGCGCACGATCATGATATCCAGACCGGCGACGAGGTCTTCATGTCAAAGGGCAGTTCATCCCATTTGGGTCCGCCGACCGCGCCGAAAAGTACGGCATCCGACGCCTCCGCCTTCGCCATTGTCGCGTCGGTGATCGGTGTGCCTTCGGCATCGATGGCGGCGCCGCCCACAAGCCCCTCGTCGATGTCGAACTTGACGGCGCGGCCCGTGTCGTACCAGTCGACGATCCGCATTACCTGGTCCATCACCTCGGGACCGATACCGTCGCCCGGCAGGACGAGAAGGGACTTGTTGGCGCTCATACTCGGACTTTCCTCTTGCTAACTCTTGTTGTCTTCGACTTCCTCGACCACCGAGGTCCCTGCAGAGCCGTCGCCGGATGTCCAGCGCCAATCCTCGTGCAGGCGATAGCGACCGTCGGAGAGGACTTCCAGGCGTGAGCGGCATTCGCCCGACACCGGCTCCCCCGCAGCCGACAGATGGTGATAACGAAAGAACAGGCCGCCGTCCCCGGCGACCCTGCCCACCATGTGACCGTAGGACACACCGCCGCCATCGTAGGTCGCCCAGATGACTTCGCCGGCCTGGCGGTAGAGAAAGCGGGTCTCGCCGCCGACCTCGCCATTCTTCGCATTGGCGACCGGGGCGAAGACCCGGCCGTCGTAATCGATGCCACCGCTCATCGTGCTCCCCCCGGACGGATCCCCGCCGCTAGAGCCAGGGGCGGTCGTTCTTCTGCTGCGCCTCGTAGCCGGCGATCTTCGCGTC
>CAYGKX010000476.1:0-3478 GCA_964350225.1 uncultured Rhodospirillaceae bacterium
GCCAGCCCGAACATGCCGGCCGCCCCGGTCAGGAAGTCACGTCGTTGCATGGCGCGGACAGTAACCGGAAATTCGTGAATCAATTAGGGCAGAAACGGGAAACGGCGGCCGGAATTCTCCGGCCGCCGTCCTTCCATCCAGGCTGGGTCCCGACCCGATCGGGGGAGCGTGAGACGGGTTGCTGTACCGGGCCGGGGCCCGCCTGGTGAAATTCGTGTCCGGGTCGGCTGGGGGACCGACCCGGACCGGAACGATGTTCGTCTCGCCCGCCCGCCGGCGCGGGGAAGAACGCCGGCGGGCGGGCGGGAAGCGGGCCGGCGGACATGTCCGTGGGGGATCCGACCCGCGAGAGCGAGGAGCGTCGCTCGATGAAAGGGAAGATCGCACAGGCCCGCTGAACCGAAGCTGAGACGCGCGTTCAGCCGCCGTTCAGGCGGCGGGCCGCCCCGGCACCGCCGGGGGGCGGGCGTTTCGTCTTGCAACGGGGGGCGGCTTCGGGCGGAATCGCGCGTATGGAACCTGGTCGGGACGTCGGAACCCGAACCGTCAGGCACACACCGAGAAGAGGAACCGAACATGCGCAATGCCCCGCACCGATCCGCCAGCCCCCTTTCCCGACGGGTCGGTCTCTCCGTTCTCGCCTGTTTCGGCATTGTCGTTGGAATGGTGGCGCAGTCCCCGGCGGCCGTCGCGCAGGGGGCGGAGGATCGGTCGATCGTCGTCGGCAAGCGGGTCGGCGCCATTACCCCGACCAGCACGACCGCGCAGCTCAAGAAGATCTACGGCGCGGCGAACGTGCGCGAGCACAAGGTGCCGCTGGGCGAGGGGGAGACCGCGGACGGTCTGATCGTCTACCCCGGAAAGCCCGACGAACTGCTCATCGTCTGGAAGGTCAAGGACCGGCAGATCGAGTATGTCCGCATCGAACGGAAGGGGGCGACCTGGAAGACCGACAGCGGCATCGGCATCGGCACGACGGCGGCGACCCTGACGAAGCTGAACGGCGGGCCCTTCTCCCTCACCGGCTTCGGCTGGGACTATGCGGGCCGGGTCGTCAACTGGCGGGGCGGCAAGCTGCCGAAGCAGCTCACCGTCGACCTGCGCGCCACGCGCAAGGTCTCCCGCGCCTACGACCAGAGCGTCCTGGGCGACAAGATCTTCCCGTCCAACAACCCGGTGATGCTGCAGAAGCGCCTGGTCGTCTGGCGCATCTTCGTCGGGATGGAGTGACGGCTACTTCTTCGGGCGTACGGTAAAGCCCAGCCGGGGGGCGTGGACCACGACGGTGCCGACCGCCGGGTCCTCCCGCCGCACCGCGACCGCATTCTGGCCGATAAAGACCAGTTCGCCCGTTACCGGTTCCGGCACGCGGTCGGCCGTCTGCAGGGCGACGGTCGTGCCCAGCGGCGGCATGTCCGGATCCTCGATGGAGGCGGGGATCTCCGCCGGGTCCGTGGCCTTGGCGATCTCCAGCGCCTCCTTGGCGTCCATCTCCGTCCGTTCGCCCTCGCCGATCGCATCCACTCGTTCCGCCCAGGCGGTCACCGTCGTCCAGGGTTCGAGAACGGCGGCGACCCGGCGGCCGCTGTTCCGCATCATCCAGATCGGGTGGTAGACGCCGAAGTCGGCCAGGCCCGGGCTGTCGCCCATCAGGTAGGGGCGGCCGTCGGCCAGCATGGTGTCGACGACGCCGAGAAGGCCGCGCACCTGCGCGAGGAGGCGGGGGCCGGCCGCCTTCAGCTTTTCCAGGTCCGGCGGGGCATCGCCCCGCATCGCGGCGCGGTCGGCAAAGAAGGCCGGGTCCATCCTGTCGCAGACCTGGCTCATCACATAGTTCACGCAGGGCAGGAACAGGTTCTGGTCGGCCCAGGTGGACAGGACCGTCGCATGCCCCACGGTTCCGCCGGGATAGAGGGTCGGCGACGGCTCCCGCATTTCCATCACATCGGCGATCAGGGCGGTATCGAAGTAGATGTCGGCGCCAACCTGCAGGACCGGTGTCTTGCGGTAGCCGCCGGTCAGCGGCATCAGGTCCGGCTTCGGCATCACCATCGGGATCACGACCGATTTCCAGGCGGCGCCCTTCAGGCCCATGATGAGCCGCGCCTTGTGGGCGAAGGGCGACGGGTCGTAGTGATGCAGGATCGGATCGGCCATTTTTCTTCCTCCCGGGGTCTGATGCCGGGGGAGACTAGCCGCGCCCGGGGCGCCGGTCCAGCACCGGCGCGGGGCGGCGGCCCCGTCGCAACCGGGTGCCGCGGCTCACGAGAATTTCAGCGGCCGGCCGGGCTGGTCCTCCCCGCGTGGGCGTCCCACATCTGACAACGAGCCCTCGATACGACAGGGGGGTCCGGAGAGGGAAGCGAGGACAGATGGACAAGCCGATACCGGAGAACACGGTCAATGCCGCCCGCACACCGGACGGCTGGACGACCCAGGTCGACTATCGCATCGACTTCATACCGACGGAGAAACGGATCCGCGTCCTCTTCGGCGGAGAAACGATCGCCGACAGCCGGGATGTCCGGGTGCTTCTGGAAACGCGGCACCACGCCGCCTACTACTTTCCGCAATCCGACATCCGGATGGACCTGCTGCAGCCGACGAACCACTCGACCCACTGCCCGCACAAGGGCGACGCCAGCTACTGGACGGTCACGGTCGGCGACCGCAGCGCGGAGAACGCGGCCTGGTCCTATCGCGACCCCTTCCCGCATCTCGCCGCCATCAAGGACTACGTCGCCTTCTACTGGAACAAGATGGACGGCTGGATGGAGGAGGCCGAGGAGGTCGGGGTCCATGCCCGCCACCCCCATGTCCGGATCGACGTGCGGAAAAGCGACCGGCACGTGAAGGTCGTGGTCGGCGGCGAGACCGTTGCCGAGACCAGGCGCCCCCTGATCCTGTTCGAGACCGGCCTGCCCGCGCGCTACTACATTCCGGCCGCCGACGTGAAGGAAGAGATGCTGAGCCGCACCGGCGGCCGGACGAGCTGTCCCTACAAGGGTGACGCCGCCTACTGGATGGTCGTCCATGGCGGCGGCTATGTGGAGGACGCGGTCTGGGCCTATCCGGAGCCGTTCGACGAAGTCGCGGCGATCAAGGGGCACTACAGCTTCTACCCGGAAAAGGTCGATGCCCTGATCGTCGACGGCGAGACCATCGCCGGGACAGCGGCGACCTGACAGAGCGGAACCCGACGAAGAGGAGGGCAGCATGGCACGCAAGACCGACGGCCGATCCGGAACCCAGCCCCTCGTGTCTCCCGGCCGGCGTCGTGCCCTGGCCGGCGCCGGCGGTCTCGCGCTAAGCGGCGCGCTGGTTCCAATGCCCGCCATCGGCCAGGGACGGGACGCGATGACGCGCGCCGCCCTGGAGCTCATCGAGGCAGTGCCGAGAGGATCGCGCTCGCGTCTCGTCCATGGATTTGACAGCGCCCGCCGCCGCGACTGGCACTACATCCCGCGCGGCCGGCCCG
>CAYGKX010000477.1:0-3478 GCA_964350225.1 uncultured Rhodospirillaceae bacterium
CGATGCGCCCACCGGCAGGTCGAAGTCCCGGGCGAAGCGGGCGAAGTCGGCAACGGCCGCCTTGTCCCAGCCGCCACCGCCGACGATGACGAAGGGCCGCTTCGCCGCCATCAGCCGCTCCCTCAACCGCGCCATGTCGGCCTCACGCGGCGCGGCCTCCGCGGGGACGTACCGCCGGGCGTCGCCGATGGCGGCGGTCTCGCGCAGCATGTCTTCGGGAAGGGCGAGGACCACCGGACCGGGTCGGCCGTTGACGGCGGTGTGGTAGGCGCGGGAGGCGACCTCCGGGATCCCCGCGGGATCCTCGATCTCGGCGACCCATTTCGACATCTGGCCATACATGCGGCGGTAGTCGATTTCCTGGAAGGCCTCCCGCTCCATCATCGACCGCCCGACCTGGCCGATGAAGAGGATGACCGGCGTCGAATCCTGGTGCGCGATATGGATGCCCGCGCTGGCGTTGGTCGCACCGGGTCCCCGGGTGACGAAGGCAACGCCGGGCCGGCCGGTCAGTTTGCCGTAGGCATCCGCCATCATCGCCGCCCCGCCCTCCTGTCGGCAGACGACCAGCTTGATGTCCGGCGCATCGTGAAAAGCGTCGAGCGCTGCGAGATAACTCTCGCCCGGCACACAGAAGACGAATTCGGTGCCATGGACCCGGAGCTGGTCGATGAGGATCTGGCCGCCGGTCCGGAGGTCGTTGCGGGCCGGCGCCGGCGATGGTGTCGCTTCGTTCATGGGTCTTCTCTGTTCGACGGAATTCGGCCGCACTGTGCCACAAAAGGGCGGACGGTCGAGCCTATTCGACGAGATCCCAGTAGGGCCGACCGCCGAACCGCTCGACCAGGAAGTCGACGAAAAGGCGTACCTTGGCCGCCAGATACCGGTTGGGCGGATAAAGGACATAGAGTGACAGCTCCGGCGGCCCGTAATCCGGCAGGACCGTCACGAGACTGCCGGTCTGAAGGGCCGCCCCGACGATGAAGGTCGGCAGGCGCGCAATCCCCTGCCCGGCGATCGCCGCGTCGCGGAGCACTTCGCCGTTGTTCGCACACAGGGCGGCCTCGATCGCCACGCTCTCGTCGCCCGCAGGCCCTTTCAACCGCCAGGTTGTCCCGCTCTCCAGATAGCCGTAATGCAGAATGCGGTGATCCCGGAGATCCGAAGGGCGCATCGGTCGGCCATGAGCCGCAAGATATGCTGGTGCAGCGCAGAGCACGAGGCGTGCCTCGACAATCCGCCGGGCGATCAGGCTGGAGTCCTCCAGCCGGCCAATCCTGAGTCCCAGATCGAACCCCTCGGCCACGATGTCGACGAAGCGGTCGTTCAGGGCAAGCTGGATGGAGACGTCGGGATAGCGGGCCATGAAATCACCGACCGCCGGGGCCAGGTGCATCGTCCCGAAGGACATTGGCGCATCGATCTTGAGAAGCCCCCGCGGTTCGTCGGTCAGACGGGCAATGCCCGCCTCTGCCTCCGCCAGATCGCCCAGCACGCGGCGCGCCGTTTCATAGTAGGCGCGCCCGGCCTCCGTAAGGCTGACCCGCCGGGTCGTCCGATTGAGAAGCCGGCTGCCCAGCCGCGCTTCCAGCAATTGGATCTGCCGGCTGACGGCGGCCCGAGTGCGACCCTGCGCCTCCGCTGCCGCGGTGAAGCTGCCCGCCTCTACGACGGCAATGAAACCTTCCAGGGCAGCGAAGCGATCCATGGAGACCTATTGTCAAATCTGATTTTACAGAATGTTGCAATAGGAGGCATTTATCAAATGAACTGCAACACCAATATTCGCCTCACACCGAACACGGCGCGACCGCCCCGCGGCGGACGTGCCGGGAAACAGGAGGACGACATGATCGACATTCGACGCGCCGAGGAGCGCGGCACCGCCAACCTCGGCTGGCTCTACAGCAAGCACAGCTTTTCCTTCGGCCACTATTTCGACCCCCGCTTCATGGGCTTCGGCGACCTCCGGGTCATCAACGAGGACCGGGTGGAGCCGGGCGGCGGCTTCGATACCCACGGGCATCGGGACATGGAGATCGTCTCCTACGTGATCGACGGCGCGCTGGAGCACAAGGACAGCATCGGCACCGGATCGGTGATCAGGCCCGGCGAGGTCCAGCGGATGAGCGCCGGCACCGGGATCCGCCACAGCGAGTTCAACCCTTCGGAGAGCGACAAGGTCCACTTCCTGCAGATCTGGATCCTGCCGGAGGAAGACGGGCTGGAGCCCGGCTATGAGCAGAAGGAGTTCCCGGCAGCGGAGAAGACCGGGAAGCTGCGCCTGGTCGGATCGCGGGACGGGCGCGAAGGGTCGGTGACGATCCACCAGGACGTCGACCTCTATGCGTCTCTCCTGCCTTCGGGCGAAACCGTGACCTTCGCCCCGCGCGAGAACCGCAAGGTCTGGGTCCAGCTCGTCAAGGGCGGCCTGACAGTCAACGGCGCCGACCTGCGCGAAGGCGACGGCGCAGCCATCGTCGATGAGCGTGCAATCGCTGTCCGGGCCTCGGACGCCAGCGAATTCCTGCTCTTCGACCTCGCAGCCTAAGCTTGTCATCCGGCCGGTCGGACTTACTCTCCCGACCGGCCACCTCTTTTCTTCGGCCGGCCGATCGCGCCGGCCGTCTCACACACAGAACCGATCCAACAAGGGAAAGACCATGACCGATAGCATCAACGTCTTCGGCATCTCCGGGAGTCTGCGCAAGGATTCGCTCAACCGTAAGCTTCTGCGCGCCGCTCAGTCGCTGGCCCCCGAGGGCATGTCGATCGACGTGTATGACGGCCTCGGCGAGATCGAGCATTACAACGACGACGTCAGGAACGCCGGCTTTCCGGCGAATGTGAAGACGCTGGCCGAGGGGATCGCCGCGGCCGACGCCGTCCTGATCGTCACCCCGGAATACAACTACTCGATCCCTGGTGTCCTGAAGAACGCCATCGACTGGGTGTCACGACACGACCCGCAGCCTTTCAAGAACAAACCGGTCCTGATCATGGGGGCCTCGATGGGCGTCCTCGGCACGGCGCGGGCCCAGTACGACCTCCGCAAGATGATGATCTTCCTCGAGGCTCTTGTGATGAACCGGCCTGAAGTCTTCCTGGGCGGCGCCCAGAACAAGTTCGACGAGGCCGGCACCCTGACCGACGAAGCGGCCGCCAACATCGTCAAACAGGCCCTGGATGCCTTCGCTGCCTGGGTGAAGAAAGTCGGCTGAGCCAACCCGTTGACGCTCCCCATCGCCCGGTCTAAGCCTGTCGGAAACGCCCCAACCGTGGGCGCCCCAGCGGAGGAGACCGGGCGATGGCGGACCATGCAAACCTGATCGGCGGCAGCTGGTTGGCAGGCGCGGAAGCGGCCGACAACATCAACCCGTCCAACCTGGACGATACGATCGGCGCCTACAGCAGGGCGGACAAGCAACAGGCCGCGGACGCGGTCGCGGCGGCGTCCGCCGCCTTCCCGGACTGGGCG
>CAYGKX010000478.1:0-311 GCA_964350225.1 uncultured Rhodospirillaceae bacterium
CAGGGCCTGCTGGACGAATTCGGCGCGAAACGTGTCGTCGATACGCCGATCACCGAGGCGGGCTTCACCGGCCTCGGCGTCGGGGCGGCCTTTGCTGGGCTGCGTCCCATCGTCGAGTTCATGACCTTCAATTTCGCCATGCAGGCGATCGATCACATCATCAACTCGGCCGCGAAGACCCATTACATGTCGGGGGGCCAGCTTATGAGCCCGATCGTCTTCCGCGGCCCGAACGGCGCTGCGGCCCGGGTCGCGGCCCAGCATTCCCAGGATTACTCGAGCTGGTATGCCCATGTGCCGGGGCTGATCGT
>CAYGKX010000478.1:382-1122 GCA_964350225.1 uncultured Rhodospirillaceae bacterium
AGGGGCTCCTGAAGTCGGCGATCCGTAACGACAATCCGGTCGTCTTCCTGGAGAACGAGATTCTGTACGGCCGGTCGGGCGAAGTCCCGACAGACCCAGACTGGACCGTCCCGATCGGCAAGGCCAAGGTCGTGCGCGCCGGCGACGACGTCACGATCACCGCCTATTCCCGCATGATGGAAGTGGCTCTCGCTGCCGCCGACAAACTGGCGGAGGAGGGGATCGACGCGGAGGTCATCGACCTGCGCACCCTCCGCCCGCTCGATACGGAGACGATCATCGGCTCCGTCAAGAAGACCAACCGCCTCGTCTGCGTCGAGGAAGGCTGGCCAGTCGCCGGGATGGGATCCGCGATCTCCGCGATCATTATGGAAAAAGCTTTCGACTGGCTCGATGCGCCGGTCACCCGCGTGTCCGGCGCCGATGTGCCGATGCCCTATGCGGCGAACCTCGAAGCCCTGGCCCTGCCGCGGCCCGAGCTCGTGGTCGATGCCGCCAAGACTGTTCTTTACCGGGAGTAGCGCCCGATGGCGATCAAGATTCTCATGCCGGCGCTGTCGCCCACGATGGAAGAGGGCACACTCGCGAAATGGCACAAAAAAGAAGGCGATAAGGTCGAGATCGGTGACGTCGTCGCCGAGATCGAGACCGACAAGGCGACCATGGAGGTCGAGGCGGTGGACGAAGGCACCATCGGCAAGCTGATTGTCGATGAGGGGGCCGAGGGCGTGAAGGTGAAT
>CAYGKX010000478.1:1132-2495 GCA_964350225.1 uncultured Rhodospirillaceae bacterium
AAGATCGGCGGGTCCGAGGGCACGGAGAATGTGAAGGTCAATGCCCTGATCGCCGTTCTTCTGGAGGAAGGCGAGGACAAGTCCGCGCTCGACGGCATGGATCTCGGCGGGGATGCCGCACCTGCCGAGAAGGCGGAAGAGCCTCCGGCGCCGAAGAAGGAAAAGGCGGCCAACACGCCGCCGCCCGCGGCGAAGACGGAAAGCGCCGCTTCGAAATCGGCACCCAAGGACGACGGCACCAAGGCGCCGCCCGCACCGACCGATGCGTCGGGCGACCGGGTGAAGGCGAGCCCGCTGGCGCGCCGCATGGCCAAGCAGGCGGGGATCGACCTGGCCCAGCTCTCCGGCTCCGGCCCCCATGGCCGGGTCGTCAAGGAAGACATCGAGGAAGCGATTTCCGGCGGCAAGGGCAAGGCCGCGCCGGCCGCGACCGCGGCGCCGACGGGGCCCGCCGTCTTCGGCGAACGCCGCCCGCCGGACGAAATCAAGCTGTCGAACGTCCGGAAGGTCATCGCCAAGCGGCTGTCCGAGGCCGACCGCGACATCCCGCAGATCTATCTCACCATCGACTGCGAGATCGACTCCCTTCTTGCCGCCCGGAAGCAGATCAACGACGCGGCCGACGGTGCCTACAAGGTCTCGGTCAACGACCTCGTCATCAAGGCCTCGGCTCTCGCGCTCCGGAAAGTTCCGGACCTCAATTCCCAGTGGGACGAGGACCGCATCCTGCGCCACAACACGGTCGACATCTCGGTCGCCGTCGCCTACGAAGGCGGGCTCATCACGCCGATCGTTTTCGACAGCGATCTCAAGGGTGTGGCGCGAATTTCTGAGGAAATGAAGGAGCTCGCCGGACGTGCCCGCGAGGGCAAGCTGAAGCCCGAGGAGTATCAGGGCGGCGGCTTCTCCATCTCCAACATGGGCATGTTCGGCATCAGCCACTTCACCTCGATCATCAACCCGCCCCAGGCCGCAATCCTGGCCGTTGGCGCGGGCGAGGAGAGGGCGGTCGTGCGCAACGGCGAGATCAAGGTCGCGACAATCATGTCCGTCACCCTGACCTGCGATCACAGGGTCGTCGACGGCGCCCTGGGCGCCCAGTGGCTCCAGGCCTTCAAGGGGTTCGTCGAACGTCCGGCCACGATGCTGGCCTGACGAGACGCACGGCCCGACATGGATCCGGTCAACCTCGCCGCCAAGTTCGACCAGTTCTCGGAACGCTGGTCGCCCAGGATCGTCGGCCGGGTAGACGACTACGACGTCAAGATCGTGAAGCTCGAAGGCGAGTTTGTCTGGCACAAGCATGACGAGGAGGACGAACTGTTCCTCGGCGAAGCGGCTGATTTGGTTTTTCACCTAATGG
>CAYGKX010000478.1:2505-3476 GCA_964350225.1 uncultured Rhodospirillaceae bacterium
TGCTATGTCGATCGAGATGCGCGACAGGACGGTCGCGCTTGGCGCCGGCGAGATGTTCGTCGTGCCGCGCGGCGTGGAGCACAAGCCGTTCGCCGCATCCGAATGCCGGGCGCTTCTGTTCGAGCGGCGCGGGGTCGTGAATACCGGGGATGCGCCGGAGGGCGATCTGACCAACGCCGCCGTGGAGATCTGACCATGGCGCTCGAAACCTGGCTCGCCTATGTCGCGACGGTCCTGCTGCTGATGAGCACGCCGGGGCCGAGCCATCTCCTGATGCTGTCCAACAGCCTGCGCCACGGCTTCGTGCCGGCGACGGCGACCGCGGCGGGCGACCTGTCGGCCAACACGCTTCAGATCCTCGCCGCCGGTTTTGGCCTCGTCGGCGTGATCTTCGCGTCGGAAACGGCCTTTACCGTCGTGAAATGGGCCGGTGTCGCCTATCTGGTCTATGTCGGCCTGCGGCTATTTCTCCGGAAGCCGCCGGTGCCCGGCGCCGCGCCCACGGTGAGCCGCCGGAAGCTCTACTTCCAGGGCTTCATAACGTCGGCCGCGAACCCCAAGGCGGTCGTGTTCTTTGCGGCGCTGTTTCCACAATTCATCGATCCGGCCGCGCCCCTGGCGCTCCAGATCGCCGTTCTCGGCGCGACCTACATCGCGATCGACGGCAGCTTCCTCTGTTCCTACGGCCTTTTCGCAGGCTGGGTGGGCAAACGGATGAAGGAAAGGTTCATGTACTGGCTCGACCGGATCGCTGGCACGTTCATCATTGCGGCGGCGGTCCTCTTGGGCTTCAAGGATATCGAGGCGAGAAGATGAGCGAGACGAATTTCGACGTCGTCGTGGTCGGCGGCGGCCCGGGCGGTTATGTCGCCGCGATCCGTGCGGCCCAACTCGGCATGAAGACCGCGGTGGTCGAGCGCGAACACCTGGGCGGGATTTGCCTCAACTGGGGCTGCATCCCGACCAAGGCG
>CAYGKX010000479.1:0-3467 GCA_964350225.1 uncultured Rhodospirillaceae bacterium
CCTGTCGGCCGACGACGTCGACGACGTCATCCTCCGGACCAAGCCCATCTACGACAACACGACACCGTCGGGGAACGGCCTGTTGCTTCACGTACTGGCGCGGCTCTACTACCTTACGGGCAACGACGGTTATCGGGCCCGGGCGGACGCCCTGGTGAAGGCCTTCTCCGGGGAATTGGAACGAAGTGCCCTGGGCATGCCGATGCTTGTCATGGGGAACGAGTTGCTGACTCATGCCGTCCAGGTCGCCATCGTCGGGCCGGTCGGGGATGACGCAGCCGCAGCCCTGGTACAGGCGTCTCGTTCGGCGGGCGAACCGAACCTTGTGCTGCAGCGAGTCGCCGACGGCGCCGCGTTGCCCGAGGGTCATCCGGCCCATGGCAAGACCGCCGTCGAGGGCGCGGCGGCCGCTTATGTCTGCCGCGGAACCCTTTGTACCCTGCCGATCACGGAGCCGGAAAAGCTTGCCGAGGAACTCAGCCGTTACTAGTCATTCCAATAAAAAATTAACGATAGAGCGGCCATAGAGGAATGATCAATATTTAACCATGCCGTCGATCACCCTTCCCAGTCCTGTCGGTGAACTGACCGTTACGGAAGAGAACGGCGCGATTACCCGCGTCGACTGGGAAAAGCGCGCCGAAGAGGAATCGACGCCCCTGCTGGAACGCGCTGCCGTGCAGCTACACGGCTATTTCTACTGCGAGCTTAAGGCATTCGACCTGCCGCTCGCCCCGGCCGGCAGCGAATTTGAACGGGCGGTCTGGCGCCTCATGTGCGACATCCCGAAGGGGCAGGCGCGCACCTATGGCGAGATGGCCGCTGCGCTGAATGCCGCCGGCATCTCCGCTGCCGCACAACCCGTGGGCAGCGCGTGCGGACACAACCCCATCCCGATCATCATCCCCTGTCACCGGGTCGTCGGCGCCGGCGGCGGCATGGGCGGCTATTCTGGCAAGGGCGGTCTCGCCACGAAGCGGTTCCTTCTGGAACTCGAGGGCTGGCCAGGCGTCGCACCCGGCCCGCTGTTCGACTGAACCCGGGTTGTCGCCAAGTGCCGGCGGCGGATGACAAGACTGCACCGCTTTCATATTGTGAGCGCCGAGCCGCGGCGGGGTCCGCGGAAGCAATTCACTGCAAGACGGGAGGAGCAGCATGCCCGACATCACCATCGACGGCCCGGACGGGTCGTTCACCGCCTATGTCGCCCGGCCCGCGAACGATGTCGCCGCCCCGGCGGTCCTCGTCATCCAGGAAATCTTCGGCGTCAACCAGGTCATGCGCGATATCTGCGACGGCCTAGCCGCGGACGGATATGTCGCGATCTGCCCCGATCTGTTCTGGCGCCAGGAACCGGGCATCCAGATCACGGACAAGAGCGAGGAGGAGTGGCAGAAAGCCTTCCAGCTCTATCAGGGCTTCGACGAGGCGAAAGGGGTCGAGGACCTAAAGGCGACAATCGCCCATATCCGCGGCGACGCAGGCACGACCGGCAAGGTCGGCTCCGTCGGATACTGCCTCGGCGGGAAACTCGCTTATCTGACCGCCACCCGCACCGATATCGACGCGGCCGTCGGATATTACGGCGTCGGTATCGAGAACAATCTCGACGAGGCCGCGAATATCTCCAAGCCGCTGATGCTCCATATCGCCGAGGAAGACGGTTTCTGCCCGAAGGAGGCACAGGCCAAGATCCACGCGACGCTCGACGGGCATGACAAGGTCACGATCCACGACTATGCCGGCTGCGACCATGCCTTCGCGCGGGTCGGCGGGGAGCATTATGACGCCGACGCAGCTTCGTCGGCGAATGGCCGTACGATGGACTTCTTCAAGTCGAACCTCGCCTGAGACGCATCCTCGACACCGCAATCTGAACAATTGAACGACCCCTTCTCCCGCATCCACTCCCGCGGCGCGGGAGAGGGGGTTCGCCTTCCAAGGGAGAAGAATTCGATGGTCCACGCAATCCGGGTTCACGAAACGGGCGGCCCCGATGTCATGAAGTGGGAGGAGATCGAGGTCGGCGAGCCGGGCGAGGGCGAGGTACGCGTCCGCCACGAGGCCGTCGGCCTCAACTTCATCGACTGCTATTTCCGGTCCGGCCTCTATAAGACCGACCTGCCCTACACTCCCGGCGCCGAAGCCGCCGGCATCATCGACGCCGTCGGACCCGGCGTCACCGACCTCGCGGTGGGCGACCCGGTGAGCTATGGCACCGGACCGCTCGGCGCCTATGCCGAAATGCGGGTCATGCCGGCCCTGCATGTCGTCAAACGCCCGGATGCGATCGACGCCACGACGGGCGCCGCCATGATGCTGCAGGGCATGACGGTCGAGTATCTCCTGACACGTACGTACAAGGTCCAGCCCGGCGACACGATCCTGTTTCACGCGGCCGCCGGCGGCGTCGGGCTGATTGCCTGCCAATGGGCCAAGTCGATCGGCGCCACGGTAATCGGTACCGTTGGTTCCCCGAAGAAGGCCGCGCTCGCCCGGGCTCATGGCTGCGATCACACGATCCTGTACAAGGACGAGGATTTCGTCGCGAAGGTGAAGGAAATCACTGGCGGCAAGGGCGTTCCGGTCGTCTACGATTCCGTCGGCAAGGACACTTTCATGAAGTCCCTCGACTGCCTCGCGCCGCTCGGCTTCATGGTCTCCTTCGGCAATTCGTCAGGGCCGGTCGATCCTTTCAGCCCCGCGATCCTGGCGCCCAAGGGCTCCCTCTACGTCACCCGCCCGACCCTCGGCTCCTACGCCTCGTCGCGGGAGAAGATCGTCGAGATGGCGAACAACCTGTTCGACAAGGTGACGTCGGGCGCGGTGAAGATCGAGGTCAACCAGACCTACGCCTTGAAGGATGCCCCGCAGGCGCACAGCGACCTCGAGGCGCGCAAGACGACCGGGTCGACAGTCTATACCGTCTGAACAATGAATGCGCCGACCGACCGGTCATTCTTCTATCGCCCGGCGGAGGCAGGGGACGAGGCATTTCTCTGGGAATGTCTCGCCCTCGCCGCCTACGAGGAAAGTGCCGCAGCCGCGAAAGCCGTGCCCTATCTCGTCAAATGGCTGGAGAACTGGCCCCGCGACGAAGATTTCGGGGTGATCGCCCTGGAAGACGACCGACCGGTCGGCGGTGCCTGGGCCCGGCAATTCGATATGACGGATCCCCATACCGCCATCCACCTGGACGAACGCACACCGGAAATGGCCCTGGCTGTGGTTGAAGAGGGCCGTGGACTGGGGATCGGCACGGGCCTCCTCAATGCATTGATCGCCGAAGCCAGAGCGCGCAACCGAAACGGCCTATGCCTGACCGTTCGGTCGGAGAACCCGGCGGTCAGGCTGTATCTGCGCTCGGGCTTCGAGTTCATCCCGGAGGCCGAGCGGATGAATCGGGTCGGCGGGATTTCTTACGCGATGGGCCTGCGGTTCTGAAAGGCTCCGCGCCCGTCTCCCCA
>CAYGKX010000480.1:0-3466 GCA_964350225.1 uncultured Rhodospirillaceae bacterium
CAGGGACAGGAGCTCGATCGCGCGCCGGTCCATTTCCTCGGGCGTGACACCGGCGGCGGCGTAGTCGACCCAGTCGGCATACGGATCGTCCGGCGAGTTGCCGGTCAGGCCGGCATCGGAGATATACCGTTCTCGGTCGCGCCGCCCGGCCTCGTCATATTCCGGCTCGGCGAGCGGCCGGTGTTTCAGGCCGTAGAGGAGGTTCTCCCGCAGGGTTGTGGAGAACATGAAGGGCGCGGCACTTGTATAGGTCATGCGACGGCCCGTGAAGGCCTCGGGCATGCTGGCGAGCGGCGCGCCGCCGATGCTGATCGATCCCCCCGTCGGCTGCAGGAGACGGGCGAGCATGAGGACCAGTTCGTCCTTGCCGCTGCCGCCGGCGCCGACCACGGCGACATGCTTGTCGACGTCGATCCTGAAGTTGACGCCCTCGACCATCTTGACGCGACCGTCTTCGCTGAAGGTGACGTTCGACGCCTCGATCTGGCCGGCGACCTCCGGTCCGACATCGTCCCCTTCCTGCAGCTTCTCCGGCAGCATGTCGGGCGGGTCGAACTGCTCGATCACCTGCTGGTACTTGATCTTGACGTCCTCCTTCAGCTGGTAGAACGCCAGCAGTTCCTTCCAGGGCGAGGACAGGTCCTTGTAGGCGGCCAGCACGGCGACCAGGGCGCCGATGGTCAGGATTTGCTCGCTCTCCGGCTTGCCGAGGCCCGCGAGGATCAGATAGCCGCCGATCGAGTAGAAGAAGAAGGGCGTGAGCTGGGCGAGGAAGTTGTTGAGGAACTTGATCGCGTATTTCCGCCGGAAGATCTCGTAGCGGATGACATAGATCTTATCCAGGCGCCGGCTGATGTCGCTTCGCTCGTAGGCGGAGGTATCGTGAGCGTGGATCTCGTTCACGCCGCCAACGGACTCGCCGATCTTGTCGGCCAGGTAGCGCACGTTCCGCACCCGCTCCTTCGCCAGCAGGTTCACCCGCCGCTGCAGCTTGGGGATGACGTAGATCTGGATCGGGTAGAGCGAGATGGCCGCGAGGCCGAGGAAGAAATTCTGCGCGAAAATGAAGCCCAGATAGACGCACAGCATGCCGCCCATGAAGGCGGGAGTCGAAAAGGCGATGCCGATGAAGCCGCCCAGCGGCTCCACCTCCGCCGTGATCATCGGAATGATCTCGCCCTGCGAGACCTTTTTGAAGTGGGGCAGCGGAAACCGCAGGATGCGGGCGTAGAGCTCGTACCGCATACGGCGGAGCATCCGCTCTCCCAGCCTGCCGGCATAGACGTTCAGGTAGTATTTGATACCGCCGTTCGCCGCGACGAAAAGCAGGAAGGCGAAGCAGAGGATCAGGAGAAAGGTGACCTTGTCGGCCGCCATCGGCCCCAGCAGCGACGACGCCCAGCCCGACTGGTCGCCGATCGCCTCGTTGATGATGCGTTTCGGTAGCTCCAGCGACATGTAGAGGATCGGCCAGGACAGCGCCGTCAGGAACAGGATGAACATCTGCTGGCGCAGACTGTGCTTCAGAATGAAGGCGAAGATCGTCGGCGCCATCCGGTCCTGGCGGTCCGACGCAACAACGTCTCCCTTCCTGCGTTTATCCTTCGCAGCCACCGTCGCTGTCCCCGTCCCCGCTCGTGCGCTGCGGCGCATTGGCGCGCCGTCCCTTCGGGGTTACCGGCCCATTGTGGGAGGCCGTTATTTCTGCCAGCATTAAACTAGGAGGCCGCGAGGGTGGTAGAAAAATCTTCCCCCGGCCCCGGTGGAGAGAGGCGGTGCCCCGGCCGGACTGGCGCGGGCGCCGAAGGTATGGGCGAAAAAGGGGGCGCGCGATGCCGCATGACATCGCCGACGGCGTTTTGAAACGGGGCGCCCGAATTCTCATTTACAGCCACGACAGTTTCGGGCTCGGCCATCTGCGCCGCTGCCGCGAGATTGCTCATGCTTTGGTCGCCAAGCACCCGGGCATGAGCGTCCTGATCCTGTCGGGTTCCCCGATCATCGGCAGTTTCGATTTCCGGTCGCGCGTCGACTTCGTCCGCGTGCCGGGGGTCATCAAGCTGCGCAACGGCGAGTACACCTCGCTGAACCTTCACATCGACCTGGAACATACGTTGGCGATCCGGGCCTCGATCATCCGCCACACCGCGGAGGTCTTCGAACCGGACCTGTTCCTCGTCGACAAGGAACCGTTGGGGCTGCGCGGCGAGATCCGGGAGACCCTGGAGATGCTGCGCAAGGCCGGAACCCCGACCGTGCTCGGCCTGCGCGACGTCATGGACGAGCCGGAGCTGCTGCAGCCGGAATGGGAACGCAAGAACGCGGTCCCGGCCCTGGTCGACCTGTACGACCAGATCTGGGTCTATGGCCTGCCCCAGGTCTGCGACCCGCTGGCGGGAATGGATATCCCGGATTCCGTGCGCCGGAAGATGGTCTATACCGGCTATCTGCGGCGGGCTGTGCCGTCGACCTCGTTGCTGGAGCCGGAGCTGACCCTCAACAAGGGAGCCTACTATCTGGTGACCCCGGGCGGCGGGGGCGACGGTGAGGCGCTGATCGACTGGGTTCTCCGCGCCTACGAATCGGGCGCCGACATTCCCTACCCCTCGATCATCGTGCTTGGCCCCTTCATGCAGCCGGAGCTGCAGGCCGCCTTCCTGGAACGTGCCGCCAAACAGGACAGGGTCGAGGCGATCACCTTCAGCGCCCAGCTGGAACATCTGATCGACGAGGCCGCGGCCGTCGTCGCCATGGGCGGCTACAACACGTTCTGCGAGATCCTGTCGTTCAACAAGCGCGCCCTGATCGTGCCGCGGACGGAACCGAGGCGCGAACAGGTCATCCGCGCCACCCGCGCGGCGGAAATGGGCCTGCTGTCGGTCCTCGAGGACGACGGAACGCGCCCGGCGGCGAATATGGTAACGGCACTGCGCCAGCTGCCGCAGCAGGGCCGCCCGTCCGACGTGATCGTGCCCGGGCTTCTGGACGGTCTGGCGAACGTCAACCGCCTTGTCGACGGCTGGCTGGGTCCGCGGCGGAGCGAGCGGCTGCGCGCCGGCCTGCGCCGCTGAGCGGCGAGCCCGGCATGACCGGCGCCACACCGGACCCGCCCGCGACGAGCCCCGTCATATTCGTCCTGAAGGGTTATCCGCGCCTGTCCGAAACCTTCATCGCCCAGGAGATCCTCGGCCTCGAAGCACTGGGCGTGGACATCCGGATCGTGTCGTTGCGGCATCCGACGGACGACCAGACGCACCCGGTCCACGCGGCCATCCAGGCGCCGGTCCTCTACCTGCCGGAGTATCTCCATGATGCCCCCGGACGCGTCTGGCGCTCCTGGCGGCGGGCGCGCCGGCTGCCGGGTTACGCGCGGGCATGGCGCGCCTGGCGGCGGGACCTGGCGCGCGACCGGAGCCGGAACCGCATCCGGCGGTTCGGCCAGGCGCTGGTGCTCGCCGCGGAGATG
>CAYGKX010000481.1:0-3458 GCA_964350225.1 uncultured Rhodospirillaceae bacterium
CCAGGACCTCGCCTTCGCGCGGGCCGTCCAGGTTGACGGTTTCGATCGTGAGCGGCTTGCCCGCCTCATGGGCGACGGCGGCGCGGACTTCCATGGCGTTTCCCCTTGGTCTTGGTCGCGGTGTCTGATGTGGCGCCATGTTTACCGCGCGCGCGCGGTGGCGCAAGGGGGCAGGCAATCTTTTCGGCCCGCCGATCATAAAGGACCCGCCCTGTGAGAATGATCACAGACGTCGCGGCACCGATACGCCATATCGGCCGCAACAAACCGCACCACAACCCGAATACTCGAGACACCAGGACAAGATCATGATGTACCGGACGGCCGGGGCGCCGCCCCTCTCCCACCGCGGGATCAATCTGCTGGCGATCGTCGCCGGCGGGATCGCCGCACTGCCGCTTGCGGCCCTCGTCGCAATGGCGGCCTATCTCGTCTACTGACACTGCCCTTGCCTACACGCCGGCGGCTCCGGGGCCCGAGCCGGACAGCCTGTCGGTCAGGAGGAGTGCCAGGGCCCGGGCAAGAGCCACGCGGCGGCAGTCCTACTCCACGTCGACTTCTTCCTCGTCGAAGATCTGATTGAACGCCGCGACCGCGGCTGCCGGGCCTTCCGGGTGACGCCAGACGCCGCCGCCCACCGCAATGAAATCGACCCCGACCTCGACCAGCGGCCGGCAGTTCGCGACCGTGATCCCGCCGATGGCGACGGCCGGGACGACCATCATGCGGACCCACCAGTCGAGGATGTCGATATCGGCAGTGGTCTTCGGCTTTTCCTTCGTCGTCGACGGGAAAAAGGCACCGAAGGCGACATAGTCGGCCTCGGCCTCCGCGGCCTCCATCGCGAGATGGCGCGAATCGTGGCAGGTAACGCCGATGATCGCCTCTTCGCCGACAATCCGGCGCGCCCGGTCGATGGCCATGTCGTCCTGGCCAAGATGGACGCCGTCGGCGCCGGCGTCGCGTGCCAGCTCCGGATCGTCGTTGACGATGAAGGCCGCGTCATGTTCGTGACAGATCGGCAAGAGCACCTCGGACGCGCGCAGGATCTCGTCCTGCGATGCATCCTTCAGGCGCAGCTGGAAGACAGCGATATCGCCCCCCGCGAAGGCCGATATCAGGCGCGGCGCGAAGTCGTCCGGATCGAACGCGGGCGGGCTGATGAGATACAGTCGGCTGCGGTGCGGCTCGTCCCGATCGTCGCCGTTCATTTACAGAACCCTTCGCGCCCCATGCGACGGCGGTCGCCCACTTGTCAGTCCTTGCCCTTGTAGATATCGACGATCCTGCCGAGGAGATCGAGCGCATCCTCGCGCGGCCTTTGGAAGCTGTTCCGGCCGATGATCGACCCGGACGCCCCGCCATCGCGCAGCTGCCGCACCTCGTTCAGGAGGCCCTCGGTGTCCTTGGCGGCGCCGCCGGAAAAGACGACGATCCGCCGACCGTTGAAGGACGACTGGATTACATGGGCGATGCGCGCGGAGAGGGTCGAAATGTCGATCTTCTGCTTTTCGTAGACCTTTCGGGCCTCGTCCTGCTCGATATGGTCGGTCGGCGGCTTGACCTTGATGATATGGGCGCCGAGCTGGGCGGCCAGATGGGCGGCATAGGCCGTGACGTCGATCGCCGTCTCGCCTTCCTTCGTGAGATTGCCGCCGCGCGGGTAGGACCAGACGACAACGGCGAGGCCGACCGACTTCGCCTCCTCCGCCATCTCCCGGATCTCCTCCATCATTTCGAACTGGTATTCGGAACCCGGATAGATGGTGAAGCCGATCGCCGAGCAGCCGAGGCGGAGCGCATCGTCGACCGAGCCGGTGATGGCCTGGTCCTTCTCTGTCGCGTGGCTGTCGGAGCTGTTGACCTTCAGGATGGTCGGAATGGCGCCGGCGAACGTGTCGGCGCCCGCCTCGATGAAACCGAGCGGGGCTGCGTAGGCCGAGAGGCCCGCGTCGATGGCGAGCTGGTAATGGTAATGGGGGTCGTAGCCCTCCGGGTTCGGGGCAAAGCTCCGCGCCGGGCCGTGCTCGAAGCCCTGGTCCACCGGCAGGATGACCAGCTTGCCCGTGCCGGCCAGCCTGCCCTGCATGAGGATGCGGGCGAGGTTCGCCTTGGTCCCCGGACAGTCGCTTTCGTAGTTGGCGAGGATGCGTTTGACCTTCTGCGTGAGCTTCATTCCTGTCCCCTAGACACTTGCCCTTGACCCCCTGACCGGGTCACCGGCGGCCGGCCGAAATCGCGGTTTGAATAAACCAGCCAACCGGTCATTGCAACGTCACGCGGCGGAGGGGGCGGGTAGCCCCAGTGCAAACCTGCAGGCCGCCTCCGGATCGTCGACACGACCGAGGTCGAGCGGCGGCAGCGGCTCCCCCGCGATTCGCACCGCGTGCGCATCGGCGATTGCGGATATGCGCGCGGCGACCTCCGCCATGGCATCGACCCGGACCGCGTCGACCCCGGCCCTGATTGCCGCGAGCGCCCTGCCGGACGCGTCGCCGCAGTCGAGGACGCTGGTGACCTTCAATCCGGGAAATTCCCGGCGGAGCGCGTCCACCATCTCCCGGAACATGAGAGGTCCGAAGATCCGGACGCCGTCGGCCGGGCTGTGCAGCACGAGAGGTACCTTCGCCCGCAGGGCGACACGGGCCGCGGCCCGCGCCTGGTCGATGCCATGCACCACCGCCGCCAGTTGCGCCACATCAATGCGCCCCTGGGCCATTGACGTCACCTCTACCCCCCTTCGCCGTTCGGGCGTAGCTTAGCGCCGGGTCGCGGGTTTGGCACGTCGCCACCGCGACGCAATGGCACCGGGAGACATTTGCGTGAAACGCTCGACCCGCCGCCTCATCTTCCTTGCCGCGATCGTCATCACCGGCGCCGCCGCCGGCTGGTGGTACTTCGGCCGGCCCATGCCCCTCGACGTGGTCCGCCCCGCGCGCGGCAACGCGGTCGAGGCGGTCTATGCGACGGGCGCCGTCGAACCTGTCTTCTGGGCGAAGGTCTCCTCGACCTCCGTCGGCCGCATCGTCGAAATCAAGGTGAAGGAAGGCCAAGCCGTGAAGGCGGGCGACATCCTCGTCCGGCTCGACGACCGGGAAGCGACCGCACGGCTGGAAGAAGCACGCGCGGCCCTCAAGTTCCTCAAGGAAGAGCTCGCCCGCTACGCCAAGCTCGCCGAATCCAACATCGCATCCCGCCAGGCCTATCAGCGGATCGTCAGCCAGCACGCCGCCGCCGTCGCGGCCGAGGGGGCGGCCCGCCAGCGCCTAACCGACCTTACCCTGCGCGCGCCGCTCGACGGCGACATCCTGCGCCTCGACGGCAATGTCGGCGAGGTCGTGAAGGCGGGCGACGTTTTGGTCTGGGTCGGCAAGTGCTGCCCGATGCGGATCGAGGCAGAGGTCGACGAGGAGGACATCCCGCTGGTCAAGAAGGGCCAGAAGGTTCTGGTCCGCGCC
>CAYGKX010000482.1:0-3455 GCA_964350225.1 uncultured Rhodospirillaceae bacterium
CATCGCCATTCGCGAAGGAAGGCTAAAGCCTACCGAACTGGCCGAAGAAGATCGCCACGCTGTCGGTGTGATGCATCAGCCACCAGAGCGGCCAGGACAGGAAGAAATAGCCGGCGACAACGGCATAGAGCATCGGCTTCCGCCCGAACCGATCCGACATCCAGGCGGCGATGGGGACCACGAGGACGAGCACGACCATGTTTGCCGTGTTGATGTCGAGGGCACGGGCCGTGGAGACATGCATGCGCTCGTTCAGGAAGGACATCGCGTAGACGGTCGCGATGTAGATCCCCGTCGTGTAGACGAGAACCATGCCCGCCAGGCGGAGGATGGATCGCCAGTGATGGCGGAAGGCGGAAACGATGGGGAGCGGGCCTGTCGTCGCGCCTTCTGCCAGCGGTACGTCCGGTATGCTGCGCCGAAGGAGCAGGCCGACAAGCGCCAGAGCCCCGCCGATGAAGAAGGGGACGCGCCAGCCCCATTCCTTCAAGCCCGCCTCGCCGATCCCAGCTG
The DNA here is from genome assembly GCA_964350225.1 of uncultured Rhodospirillaceae bacterium. Lineage (GTDB taxonomy): Bacteria > Pseudomonadota > Alphaproteobacteria > Bin65 > Bin65 > CAYGKX01. The sequence goes on from CAYGKX010000482.1 coordinate 514, forward strand.
CGGTCAATGCCCCGACGGCGGACCCCAGCAGGAAACCTGCGTCCGAGCCCAGCTCCGGCCAGGCGGCCATACGCCCACGCCGTTCCGGCGGGGCATGTTCCGCGAGGAAGACGATGCCGCCGGCATATTCGCCGGACACGCCGATGCCCTGGAGCATGCGGAGGAGGACGAGCATGACCGCTGCGAAAGGCCCGAGCGTCTCGTAGTCCGGCAGGAGTCCGATCCCGACCGTCGCGACGCCCATGACGAAGATGGAGACGGTGAGGCTTGCTTTCCGGCCGATCCGGTCACCGATATGGCCAAAGATGATCGCGCCCAGGGGCCGGGCGATGAAACCGGCAGCGAAGGCGCCGAAGGCCGCGAGAAGCGAGGTAAGCGGATCGTCGGAGGGAAAGAAGGCTGCCCCGATGATCGGCGCGAAATAGCCGTAGATGGCGAAATCGTACCATTCGAGGAGATTCCCAACGGCCCCGGCAAGGATGACCCGACGATTTTTCCCTACGGCCCTCTCGGCCATGGCCCCCTCACCGACCGTTTCGTCGCCTCGATCCTAGGGGGACATTCTTAAGCGTCTCTAAGAAACGGCGATCTGGCTTAAGCGTCTCTCGCGGCCTCCACACGTTTTAGCCGCTCCGCCGCACGCGCGTAGCCGCCCTCCCCGCCGTCGAGGAAGTGGAGGTGGTCGTCGCTCATCGCCGATGGAACGACGCAGGTCAGGAGCGCCGTGTCCTGGCGGTGCACCCCGTAGTCGGCCAGTCCGTCCATCTCCGCCTGTGCAAGAACCGCCTCGACGGCCTCGGCCGACGCATCGCTGCAGTCGACCGTCATCATCAGACCGTCGTCATACTTGCGGAAATCGGTGTTCAGCCCGGTCTGCCGCCGGTAGTGGACCGGATCGAAGCCCGCGAACCTCTTGCCGCGCTTGAGTACCGTCCAGGCAAGAACGGTTGAGCAGAAGGTCGATAGCCAGCGGACGGGTCGTGGCCGCTTTTTCGATCCGGTGACCCGCGCCTGAAGGGAAATCGCCCCCTTTGTCCAGCCGACGGGCGGACCGTCGTCCGGCACCGGATTGCGGCCTTCCCGGCTCTCCAGCTCCGCGATGACGGAGCGAACCAGCCCGGCGAAACGCTCCATATCCACACCGGCTCGGGGCTTGACGATCAGCGACAGGATCACACCGTTGGCGGACCCGATGGGCCCCCACTGGCAGGACAGCCCCCTCAGGTTCGGCAGGTCGCCGGGTGCGGCCGGGTCCAGAAGGTAGCGGCCGGCCTTGACCTCCTGTTCGGCCCACTCGACCCCGCCGCCGGTGAAACTGGCATAGGCGACGGCGGGCGACGCGGCGAAACGGGCGACCCGGACATCGTGACCGGCCGCCCGGATGTCCACGACCGGCACGAGCGCGACGCGAAGTGCCAGGTCCATTTCCCCGACCGCCCACCGCGCCGTCTGGCGCAGGACACGCTCCACCGTCGCCGCATCGTCGGCGGAAACGGCGAAGCGCGCACCGTCGCCGCCGAACACCACCGGAAATGGCCTGTTCTCCAGAGCATTCGTGACAGCGCTGATCGTTGCGGCCCCGACCATGTTGACGGCCTTGTAACGGCCGGCCTTCAGCGCGCTGGTCGAATCGACGACATCCGCGACCCCGACGAGCCAGTCGTCAGGCAGCGGACGATAGGCCGCCGCGTCGACGACGGACGCGAATTCGCTGAACGGCCTGAGGGTTGCGTAGAAATCGTCCGACATGTCGCCCCCTTCGCCTACTCGCCGCTATCCGAGCCGTCTTCGCCCCCGACCTCGAACCGCGCGAGCAAGGCGCCCTTGTCGAAGGTCGCACCGGGGCCGAGCGGCAGTTCGGCGACGACCGCGTCGTGAGGCGCGCTTATCGTCGTCTCCAGTTTCATACTCTCGATAACGAGTATTGGATCGCCTTCGGCGACTTTTTCTCCCGCAGCGGCATGCACCGACAGCACAGTGCCCGGCATCGGTGCCGCCACCCGGTCGGCGGCGGATGCCGCGCCCCGCCCGCCGGAAAGCGGGTCGACCGCCCGCACCTCCCAGGCCCGCCCAAAGGCATGAACGAAAATGCGCTCGCCGTCTCCCGCGACAGTGACCCGACGGCGCGTACCGTCGACGCAGATCGTCAGGCGGCGGTCCGCGGCCGTTTCCACTTCGACCCGGTGCACCCGTCCGTCGATGGCAATTTCCATGGGCGCCCCGCGCCTGACCGGCCGGAGATCGTGCACGGCGCCATCGAGTTCGAATCGCACTCCTGCCTCCTCAGTTCCGCCAGGCGCCGATGGCGCCATAGGGGGGTGGCAGCGGCTGGCTTTCGTGCCGGAAGCTCCGGTCCGACACGGCCGCCGCCGCCAGCACCACCGCCAGTTCCGGCGCCTTCGCCTCGGGCGGCGCCAGGGCCTCGGCCCACCGGTCCAGGGCGCCGGTATCGACGTCGCCGGCCGCGAATGCGGGGTGGGCGAGGACCCGATCGAGGAAGCCGATATTGGTCGTGACGCCCAGCAGCACCGTCTCCGCCAGCGCCGCGCGCAGTCGGCGGATCGCGTCTTGGCGGGTTGCGCCATGGGCGATCAGCTTCGCGAGCATGGGGTCGAAGGCCGCCGTCACGCGCTGCCCCTCGACGAGCCCTCCGTCGAAGCGGAGCCCTGGGCCTGCCGGCGGCTCCAGGGCGAGCACCCGGCCGGTCGCCGGCAGGAAGCCGGCGTCGGCATCCTCGGCATAGATCCGCACCTCGATCGCATGACCCGAGGCCGCGACCTCCTCCTGCCCGAAGCCGAGGGGCGCGCCGGATGCGATCGCAATCTGCTGGGCGACGAGGTCGAGGCCCGTGACCGCCTCCGTCACGGGGTGCTCGACCTGCAGGCGGGTGTTCATCTCCAGGAAATAGAAGCCGCCGTCCGGGGCGAGGATAAATTCGACGG
>CAYGKX010000483.1:0-366 GCA_964350225.1 uncultured Rhodospirillaceae bacterium
TGAACTAGCGCCAAGCAATGCCGCACAGGTACTGAAGATCCGTCGCGTCCTTGAAGAACTGGGTTACGAAATTGCATCGGCGGACGATGCGCGCAAGATGTTGCACTTGAAGGGTGCGGACGCCGTCGCTTTCTAGGCCGTTAACGGAGATCTGCCAGTGATTCGCTTCACGCGGTTGTTATTGCTCTTGTGCATGCTGCCCGTCGCGATGTCGCTGGCGGCAGAACGGGTACCGGTCCTGTCGCAGATCAAGGTACCTCATGATTACTATTTTCGTGAGATGTATCTGCCACAGCTCACCAGCGGGCCGAGTTCGCTGGCATGGTTGCCGGACAGCAATTCCATCGTGTACTCGATGCAAGGCAG
>CAYGKX010000483.1:376-3454 GCA_964350225.1 uncultured Rhodospirillaceae bacterium
GCTGGATTCGAACCGCGCCCGGCAGTTAACCAGTGGCCCGGGTTACGATTATCAGCCGGACGTATCGCCGGATGGCAGCACGGTCGTGTTCGCGCGCTACGACGGCGATGCACTGGAGCTGCACACCCTCGATCTCGCCAGCGGTCGGGTCAGCGCATTAACGAGTGACGGCAACGTCAACCTGGAGCCGCGGTTTGCGCCGGATGGCAACCGCCTTGCCTGGGTTTCGACCCGCACGAACGGCCGTTTCCATGTGTACCTCGGTTCGTTCACCGGGCAGGGATTCGAAAGTGCGCCGATGCTGCAGGAGCGGGTCAGTCGTACGCCGCGTTATTACTACGCTGAAGTCGATCACGAGTTGAGCCCGAGCTGGTCGCCGGACGGGTCTCCGCGCTCAACCAGTGCGTCTATTGAACCACCAGCCATGTGGCGCTGCTCCGTGCGAGCGGAAAACATGCAGGTGAGGACTACGATCTGAGTGCCGTTCTCGGTCAGTCCGGGGACGAAAGCGGCATCCCGAACGCCGCAGTGTTGACGGCTTTCGCAGAAGCTGTGATCGGTGACGATGCCGACGCCCTGGCCACGGCGCGGCAGGCCGTTTTCGACGAGATGGGCGGCCCGGCACTGGCGGATGCCGCTGGCGTCGCGGCCCTCTTCAACGCCATCGACCGGGTTGCCGATTCGACCGGAATCCCGCTCGAGGAGGACAAGGCAGCGATGACCGAGGACTTCCGGGCCCAGTTGGGGATCAACGATTTCGGTAAGCTCGACGAGGACCAGAACGCCGCCGAGTGAACGAAGCCATACTGGATGAGAGAGCCCCGGTGCGACCGTTCCGGGGCTTTTTCATGCCAGAGCCATTTCATGCCAACTCTATCGTGCCGGCCTTGGCACCGTCCCCCCTCGCCTCCCCGATGGCGGTAGCCGCGCCATATCCTGCGGCTTGGAGATCGGCAAGACAGGCGTCGGCGGCCTCCACGGAAAGGCCCAGGAGAAGCCCGCCGGCCGTCTGAGGGTCGAACAGGATCGCGGGCGCCGCCGGCAGACTGCCGCGTACGGCGCGGGTATTCCCCTCCTGAAGACTGCTGGCGATGCCGCTGCGAAAGGCGTCTTCGGCACCCTCGAGTACGGGTATGGCCGCCTGTCGAAGCCGGATCGAAACGCCAGCGGCGGTCGCCATTTCCGCCAGGTGACCGGCCAGGCCGAAGCCGGTGACGTCCGTCGCGGCCGTCGCGCCGTGCGCGCGCGCAATCTCTGCCGCCGGTCCGTTCGATTGCAGCATTGTCTCGACGGCCCCATCGACCCAGCCCCCCCGCGCCTCTCCCCGCATGTCGGCGGCCAGCAGGACGCCGGTGCCCAGCGGCTTGGTCAGGATCAGCCGGTCCCCCGCACGGAGTCCCCCCTTGCGAAGGAGAGCCCCCTCATCCGCGAAACCGTTGATCGTGAAGCCCAGACTGGTCTCCGCTCCTTCGGCGGTGTGACCGCCGATGAGGGCAACCCCGGCCTCCTCGAAGGTCCGGAGGGCGCCGCGCAGGAGAAATTCTAGATCCGCCTCCATCTTCGCGTCGTCCGCGAAGGGCAAGGCGATGGCCGCCAGGGCGGATACCGGTGTCGCCCCCATGGCATGGATGTCACCCAGACAATGGTTCGCGGCGATGCGGCCGAAAAGATAGGGGTCGTCGACGAAGGCGCGGAACTGGTCGACCGTCTGGACGATCAGCTTGCCGGGCGGCAGCGCGAAGACCGCAGCGTCGTCGGGCGCGTCGAGCCCGACCCGAAGCCCTTCCACATCCCGCATGGTCACGACCCGGTCGAGGACACGTCGGAGGATGTCCGAGGGCAGTTTCGCGCCGCAGCCGCCGCACCGCATCGGGTCCGTGTCCAGGTCCGACGCCTCCTCCCCGGCCATGTCCGGCAAATCGTTGTCTTTCCGCATCCAGCGGCGATCGATCCAGTCCTTGAAGCGCCAGGCCCAGTCGCCCTCCGCGGCGAGCGGGCCGTATGAGAGGACCGCCCGCTTGCGACCCATCGAGACGAGCGCGAGGGTCCGTCGCTGGGGGCGGAAGGGACGCAGGGCCCGCCCCGTTGCGGCCCGGCGCAGGTTGTCGGCCAGGACCGGCCCCGCCCGCACGGCGTAGACGCCGCTCTTCGGAAGGGGGCGCGGCCCGAAGGCGATCGTATCTCCGGCGCCGAACACCCGCGGATCGCCGGTCGACCGAAGATGTTCGTCAACCTCCAGAAAGCCACGCTCGTCCAGCGGCAGACCTGTGCTTGCAAGCCACCCGGCTGGCCGGCCCGGTGTGACCAGGACAACGCTCTCGGCCGTCACGCGCGCGCCGCACGCCAGCCGCACGCCATCCGGCTCGACCGCGACGACCGGTGCACCGCCCTGGAAGCCGATCCCTTCCCGCGCGAGGGCCCCCGCCATCCGCCTCCGTACGGCGGGTGCGTGACTTTCCATCGGCTCGTCCGACTGGGACAGGATGGTCGTCCGGAAGTCTTCGGGGTTCCTGCCGGCACGGGACAGCGCGTCCCGGACCCGATGGTTGAGGGCCAGCGCGGCCTCGACCCCGCCCGCGCCCGCGCCGACGACGGCAAGGCGGTGCGTGCCGTCCCCTGCCAGAACAGCCTTTTCGATCTCCGCCCAGCGGTCGAGGAAGCGATCGACCGGCTTGATCCCGATGGCACGCTCCGCGCCCTCGATCCCGTCCGTGGTCGGCGTGGACCCGATGTCGAGCCTCCGAAGATGGAAGGGAAACGCCGGGTGGCCGTCGCACCGGACTGCCCCCGCCACGAGATCGATTCCCGTGGCCCGGGTCCGGTAGAAGCGCGCACCGGCAAAGCGGCAGAGCGGGCGGAGGTCGACATGGGTCTCCTCCAGGCTGTAATGGCCCGCGAGATAACCCGGCAGCATCCCGGAATAGGGGGTGAGCGAGTCGGGTGAAATCAGGTTCAATCGCACCCCCGGCTCCGGTCTCATGCCGAAGGCCTTCAGCACCGCGACATGGGCATGACCGCCGCCGATCAGGACGATGTCGCGTCGGACCGGTGCGGCGGGCTTCATGGCGTCGGACGCCC
>CAYGKX010000484.1:0-3448 GCA_964350225.1 uncultured Rhodospirillaceae bacterium
CGGTGGGGGGCGACGCGGCGGGGGGCGACGCGGGGGGCGGCATCGAGGCGCTGATCACGAACGCGCGCGTGCGGGCGCATGTGAAGGAGGCGCTCGCCCGGCACAACGCGGCCCAGTCCGGCTCCAGCACCCGGATCGCCCGGGCCATTCTCGTGGCGGAACCGCCGACGATCGACGCCAGCGAGATCACCGACAAGGGCTACATCAACCAGCGGGCCGTGCTGGAGCGTCGGGCGGAGGTCGTCGCGCGCCTGCACGCGGACGCCCCGGGTGACGACATTCTCGAGATCGCGGTGACCGCGCCCGTGCGGGCATCGGCCTGAGCGCATACCCAAACGACTGGAAGACCATGGACGGCAAGGCAATCACCGAGACGGCACCCATCGGGAACGTGGTGGACTATCTGTTCGAACATTCGGCGGCCCCCGCCAATGCGGACCGGCCGGCGCTGATCCTCGACGATCCGGACCGCTCCGTCGTGACCTACCGCACGCTGTACCAGCGGGTCTGCAAGGTCGGTCATTTTCTCAGGGGGCTCGGTATCCAACCGGACGAGCGGGTGATGTTCAGTGTCATGGATGGCCCGGATTTCGAGGCGCTTTTCCTGGGCGGCATGAAGATCGGAGCGGTCACGATTCCGATCAACACCTGGCTGAAGCCGAAGGATTATCTTTACTACATCAATGACAGCGGCTGCCGCGCGGTCGTGGTCGATCATTCCCTGATCCCGGTCATCGAGGAGATCAAGGGAGGCTTCCGGTCGGTCGACCATATCGTCGTGACCGGGCGCCCGGTCGAGGGTTATCCCTTCCTCGAGGCCGAGATCGCGGATCTGCCGGGCGAGCTTGAGAGCCATCCGCAGCGGCCCGACGACATGGCCTTCTGGCTCTACAGCTCCGGCTCGACCGGCGACCCGAAAGGGGTCGTTCACACGCACGAGCATATCTATTGGGCGACGGAACTGTTCGGCATCGGGGCGCAGCGGATCACCCGCGACGACGTCGTCCTGTGTCCGCCGAAGATGTTCTTCGCCTACGGGCTGGGCAACCAGGTCTATTTCCCGATCCGAACAGGCGCGGCCAACGTCGTGAACAGCGGCGCGATCACGCCGGCAAAGATCTGGGACCTGTGGCTCGCCCATGCGCCGACGATCGTGATGAGCGTGCCGACCCTGTTTGCCGGGATGTTGCAGATGGCCGAACGCGAGATCGGGCGGGAGAGGGTGCGTGAGGCCTGCCGCCGGATGCGCTTTTCCGTCAGCGGCGGCGAGATGCTGCCGCCCAGCCTCTTCGCGCGCTGGAAGGAGTATACGGGCGTCGAGATCCTCGACGGGGTGGGGACCACGGAGATGACCCACATGTTCATGCTGAACGTGCCGGGGGACGTGGCGCCGGGCAGCTGCGGCCGCCTCGTCGATGGCTTCGCCGCGGAGATCGTCGACGATGCGGGCACCCCCGTGCCGCAGGGCGAGGTCGGCAATCTGCGGGCGATGGGGCCGACCGCGGCGTCTCAATACTGGAACAAACCGGACCGGACGAAGTCGGTCTTTGGCAACGGCGGTGTCATGACCGGTGACAAGTTCTATCAGGACGAGAAGGGCAACTATTTCATCGTCGGCCGGACCGACGACATGCTGCGGGTGGGCGGCATCTGGGTGTCGCCGGCGGAGATCGAGGCGGCCCTGGCCGAACATGACGACGTTCTCGAGAGCGCCGTGATCGGGCATCCCGACGAGGAGCAGATGATCAAGCCCTTCGCCTATGTCATTCTGAAGGACGGCGTCGAGAAGGCGAACGGGCTCGACGATGCGCTGAAGGACCATGTCCGCGGTCGCCTCGCCCATTACAAGTGCCCGCGCTGGATCGAGTTCGTCGACGATCTGCCCAAGACCACGACCGGCAAGATCCAGCGCTTCCGGTTGCGCGAGGGCGCGGCATAGGCGAGGCTTGGGCGATGGCTTCCCTCTCCAAATCCGCCGCCCGGGATCGGTCCCAGCCCCTGTCGAAATCGGAACGCCGCCGCCAGGAGATCCTCCAGCGGGCGACCGAGTGCTTCGACCGGAAGGGCTATGCCAACACGACCCTCGACGATATCGCCAAGGCCGCCGGCATCAAGCGCGAGGGTATCTACTATTACTTCAAGAACCGGGCGCAGATCCTCCTGAACATCATCGAGCCGCAGAGCATCGCGTTGGTCGATGGCATCACGGCAATCGTCCAGGACGGAAAGCTCGACGCCAGGGCGAAATTCCTCGCCGCGATCCGCAATCATCTCGAACGGTTCGACCGCTATTGTCTCGAGATGACGGTGAGCATGCGGGACGGCCGCTTCGACGGGGAGCCCGAGGTCCGTCAGACAATGGTCCGCATCTGGAAGAGCTACGAGGCCGCCTGGGTGCGTCTCATCGAGATGGGGCAGGAAGAGGGGTCGTTTCGCACGATCGGCGATCCCAAGATGCTCGCCTTCGGCATCCTCGGCATGTGTAACTGGTTGGCCCGCTGGTACAACCCGCGGGGGTCCGTGACCATCGAAGAGGTCATCGAGGCCTATGCCGAGCTCCTTTCCAACGGCCTTTTCGTCCCGGAATAACGGTCGTCTCCTGCGTGGCTGGAAACAGAAACGACAGGACCGATTTGCCGCTTGATTTTCCTTTTACGTAAATGTAAAAAATAACGACGACATGCTTGGAGGAAACGTCGTGAATGTGGACATGCAGGGCCATGTATACCCGCCTTTCAGCCTGAAACCGGACAAGGCGCTGGCGGAGAAGTTCCTGCGCGGGCAGGGGGCACCGGTCGATCTCGATACCGTGCCGCCGACCTATCTTATCTTCCTGCGCGGCGAGACTCGCGGCGCGGACCTGTTTTCCGATCTCGGTATCCCGCGCGAGAAGGCCCTGCATGGCGGCCAGCGCTACGAGTGGCTCGCGCCCTTCGGCTGGGACGACGAACTGGCGGTCACCGTGACGGTCGAGAAGATCGTCGAGAAGGAGGGCCGGCAGGGAAAGATCTGGTTCGCCGACGTGGCCTTCGACTATGCCCGTGCCGCCGACGGCACCCCGGTGGTCCGGGAGATCACCCGGCTCATCGAGCGGGAGTGACGGCGATGGCATACAGCACCGGAGATATCCTGTTCGAGACGACCCTGCCGGGCGCGGATCGTGGTCGGCTTGCCGATTTCTCGGCCGGCACCGAGGATCCGAACCCGATCCATGTCGACGAGGCCTTCGCCAGGGCGGCCGGCTTTCCGACCGTGATCCAGCAGGGCCCGATGACGACGGCCCATTTCGCGCGGTTGTTGTCGGAGGCGGTCGGGCAGGAGCGGCTGCGCTGGCTCGACGTCAATTTCACGGCACCCGTTTTCCCCGAGGAGGCGCTTACGGTGAAGGCGGTCGTCACGGCCATCGATGGCGATGTGGTGACCTGCGCCCTGACGGCGGAGAAGGCGG
>CAYGKX010000485.1:0-3428 GCA_964350225.1 uncultured Rhodospirillaceae bacterium
GCGAAGAGACGACGCTGAAGGACTTCGCCACCTTCTTCGGCCCGGGCGGTGCGATCGACAAGTTCACGACCGACGTCCTCACCGGCTTCATCTCCACCGGCGCGGCGGGCTGGTCGGACCGTACCGTCAACGGCTATTCGCTCGGGCTCAGTACCGACGCGATCACCAACCTTCAGCGGGCGGCCGCGATCAAGAGCGCGTTCTTCGTCGCCGGCGGCAAGGAACCGCAGGTCAAGTTCACCTTGACGCCCAGCTATCTGGACCCAAAGGCCGCCAAGCTGACCATCAACGTCGACGGCAAGATCGAGACTTATCAGCACGGCCCCCAGCGGCCGACCTCCTATCAGTGGCCGTCCGCCAGTGGCCCGGGCAAGGTTCGCCTGACCCTGTGGGACTTCCGCGGTCGCTTCGCGGCTGTTGAGAAGGAAGGGGCCTGGAGCTGGTTCCGCGTCATGGACCAGCTTGAGGTGCAGGTGCGGGACGGCACAGCGCAGTTCACGTTGTCGACGAAGCTTCTCGGCCTGGAAGCGACGATGGCGGTGAAGTCGGATTCGGTCGACAACCCCTTCGTCATGCCCGAGCTCAGGAAGTTTCGCTGCCCGGCGACGTTGTAGCCGTGGCGGAGGCGACGCAAGCCGGCTTCTACGGCAAACTGCCGTCCCTGGGCGACTTCTGTGTCCGTAATCTGCCGCCCGATTTCGTTACGCCCTGGGACAACTGGCTGCGGGGCGCGCTCAGCTTTACCCGCAGGGCGATCGACGACGACCTGACCTGGCGCGAAATGTTTCTGACCAGCCCGGTCTGGCGCTTCGTCCTGGCCGCGGGCGTTTGTGGCCCGCACAGCTGGACAGGAGTGATCGGACCGGGGTCCGACCGTGTCGGCCGCTTTTTTCCGCTGACGATCGTCCTGCCGCTTGCGCCGGACGCCGATGTCGCCCGTCTGGTGGGCGACTGGCAGGACGGCTATCGCCGGGCGGAGGACCTGCTGCTCGCGACCCTCGACAATGCTCACGACGCGGACACTCTGGCGGCCGCGGTCGAGGGGTGGCGTCTGTCGATGTCGCCGCCGGTGAGGACGGAGCCCGCGGGGCACCGCTTCGTCGGCGAGCATCCCATGGTCCATGTCCCCCTGGGCGTGCGCGGCGAGGGCAAGGTCGGCGCAGCCGTCGCGACCGCCGCGGCGCACAGTCACCTATTGCCGTACAGCCTGTGGTGGCATGTCGGGTGGAGCCGGGCGGAACCGGCCGCGGTCCTGTGCAACGGATTGCCGGACCCGAAGGGATTTCGCGCCTTCCTCTCGGGCGAATGGCAAGGCCCGGGCTGGCAGCCGGGGACCTGAGGCCATGACGGCACAGATCCAGCGCTCGCTCTGGCGCTCCGTGTCGGCGACCCGGTGCGGGTACGGCCATGCTCACAACGAGGATTCGCTGCTCGAACGCACCGACCTGGGCCTCTGGATGGTCTCGGACGGCATGGGCGGGCACGAGGACGGCCGCATGGCGAGCGGCGCGATTGCGGCGGCCCTCGATGGGGTGGAGCCGACGGACGGGCTCGCGACGTTGCTCGAGGACGTGCAGATGCGGCTCTACAGCATCAACCTCGCGCTGTGGGAGGAAGCCCAGCGCCGGGGCGGCAAGATCATCGGGGCGACCGTGTGTACCCTCCTCGCCAGGGGCAATTACGGCGCCGTCTTGTGGGCCGGCGATTCCCGCGCCTACAGAGTGCGGGGCGGGGTCGCGGCGCAGCTGACCCGCGACCATACGGTGGTCCAGGACCTCATCGACCGCGGCGATATCGAGCCCGACCAGGCTCACCATCATGCTGCCGAACACATCATCACCCGGGCGATCGGCGCAAGCGAGGGTCTGGATGTCGATCGTGCTATCCTCGAGATCGAGGACGGCGACAGATATCTCCTGTGCAGCGACGGCGTGAGCAAGGTGGTGCCGGCGGATATTCTGGCGGACATCGTTGCGGCGAACTTCGTCGATGCGGCCGAACGGGTCGTCCAGGCGGCGCAGGATGGCGGATCGCGCGACGACGTGACGGCCCTCGTGATCGGTTTTGGACAGGACGAGTGACGGGCAAATCCAAGAGCACGGGAACCGGCGGTTCCGACAAGGCCTCGACCGGCGGCCCGGACGGCGAGGAGACGATCATCCGCGCCCCAGTGTCCGACGGGCCGCCCGAAAAGTCGCCTTCCGCGAGTGCGCCTGGCGCCGACGAACCGGCGGCCGCCGTCCGGGTGCCCGAGGGGCATGTGCTGGTCGCCACCGGTCCGGGCAACGAGGAAGACACGCTCATTTTCCTGCGCGAGGCGGAGGAGGAGACGGAGGATGGGGGCTCAGGAGAAGACCCATCCCAGGAGACGTCGGCCGCGCGTCGCCGGCTGGGGTTCCAGCCGCGGCCGGAAGAGCTTCGGAAAGGCAGCGCGAAGTCGACGAAGGGCACGTTCCGGAAAAGCGGCGGGCGCAAATCCGGCGCCGGGCGCGCGGGTGCGGGCAAGGCAGCAGGTGCCCGGAGCGGAGCGGCCAGGGGGAACGCCGGGAAAGCGGTGGCCAACGGAGATGCCACTGCCGCGCCGGGTCCGGATCTTGCCAAGTCGGCGGCCGGCTCGCCAGACGACGAGGACACCGTCGTCCAGCCCCAGGAGAACCGGCGCTGGGTCATCGCCACAACCGAGGTCGAGCGGCCGAAGCGTCGCTTTCCGAAGGACTGGGAATATCTGCCGCCGGAGACGCTCATCAAGGAGCGTTATGCCGTCCTCGAAATGGTCGGCCAGGGCGGCATGGGGCAGGTTTACAAGGCCCTGGACCGCCGGCGGGAGGAGATCGGGCACCCGGACCCCTATGTCGCCCTGAAGGTCCTGAAACCGGCGCTGGCCGCCGAGCCGACGGCGGTCAGGGCGTTCAAGCGCGAGGCCGCCACCGCGCAGTCGCTCTCCTCCCAGCGGGTCGTCGAGGTCATCGACTACGATCAGGACGAGGAACTGCATTTCATCGTTTCGGAATTCCTCAAGGGCGAGAGCCTGCATGCGCTGCTCAAACGGCTCGACGGGAAGCCGATGGAGTTTCGCCGGGCCCTCTCCGTGATCCGGGATCTCGCCGAGGCACTGCGCCATGCCCACAGCAAGGGCGTCGTTCATGCGGACTTCAAGCCCGGTAACGCCTTTGTTTGCCAGGACGGGCCGGTCAAGCTCCTGGACTTCGGTGTGGCGCGCACCTTTGGCGCGGCGTCACCGCCGAAGCCGGCAACGGGCGACGCACTCGATCTTCAGGGCATAACGCCGGCCTACGCCAGCTGCGAGGTGCTCGAGGGGAGGCTGCCCGATCCCCGCGACGACATCTATTCGCTCTCGGTGGTGGCCTATCGGCTGCTGTCGGGTCGTCACCCCTTCAACGGGCGGACGGCGCTGGAGGCGAAATCGG
>CAYGKX010000486.1:0-3428 GCA_964350225.1 uncultured Rhodospirillaceae bacterium
AAGCCCGGATCGTACGTGAAATAGCCGGTGTTCTTGTATAGGCTGCGGATATCGATGACCTTGGGCCCGGAGGTGCCGCCCAGCACCGGAAATTCAACCGTCGTTCCGTTGGCTTCGTCGGTAAGTTTGACGGTCCCGGCGTCGGTGCTGCTGCTTTTCGCGGTCATTTCGTTCATGCTTTTCCCCAGCTGAAGTGTGTGTGGGTGCGCCACCGAGCCTGTGAACGGTCCCGTGCGCCCCGGGCCCGCCTGTGGGGCCGGAAGTTGGCGCAGACCTTACTGATGAGGCACGGCAGACGCAATCGTCGCGGTGTCGCTATTCTATAATGTCGCCGAGGCGGGCCAAAGCCTCTTCCCGCCCCAGAGCGACGAGAACCTCGAACACCCCGGGTGAGGCGGCGGCGCCGGTCAGCGCCGCTCGCACCGGGCCTGCGATCTTGCCGAACCCGATGCCGCGCGTTTCCGCCTCACCCCTTAAATAGGTCTCCAGACCGGCCTGAGACCAGTCCTCCGTCGCCGAGAGGCCGGGCAGGATAGCGGCAATCATCGCGCGCCCGTCCTCACCCAGGGATTTTGCCGCCTTGTCGGCAATCGGGATTGGTCGAGGGCGAATATAAAATGATGAATTTTCCGCTAGTTCGACGACTGTTTTTGCGCGTGACTTCAATTCTGGCATGCCCCGCAGGAGCCGGTCGCGTCCCGCGTCGTCGACGGTCAGCCCCAGGTCGCCCTCGAGAATCGGCCGGATCAGGTCCACGAGCCGCGCATCATCGGCTTCGCGCATATAGTGGCTGTTGACGCTGGTCAGCTTCGCCATGTCGAAACGGGCCGGCGACTTGCCGACGCCGTCCAGGTCGAACCATTCGATCGCCTGGGCGGTCGAGATGATCTCGTCGTCTCCATGCGCCCAGCCGAGGCGGAGCAGATAGTTGCGTACGGCTTCCGGCAGGAAGCCCATTTCTCGGTAAGCCTCGACCCCGAGGGCGCCGTGTCGCTTTGACAGTTTCGCGCCGTTGGGGCCGTGGATCAGTGGAATATGGGCGAAGATCGGGGGCTCCCAGCCGAGGGCGCGATAGAGCTGGGTCTGGCGGAAGGCATTCGTCAGGTGGTCGTCGCCCCGAATGACATGGGTAATCCCCATGTCGTGGTCGTCGACGACGACGGAAAGCATGTAGGTCGGCGTGCCGTCGGCGCGCAGCAGGACCATGTCGTCGAGCTGGGCGTTGTCGACCCGGACGGAGCCCTGGACCCGGTCTTCAATGACCGTTTCGCCGTCGAGCGGCGCCTTGAGCCGGATCACGGGCTCGATGCCGGCCGGCGCCTCCGACGGGTCGCGATCGCGCCAGCGCCCGTCGTATCGCAGGCTGCGCCCCTCGCGTTTTGCCGTTTCGCGCATTTCGGCCAGCTCTTCCGGGGTAGCGTAGCAGCGATAGGCCCGGTCGGCGGCGAGCAGTTCCTGGACGACCTCCGCATGGCGGGGCGCACGCTCCGCCTGGAAGACGGTTTCGCCGTCCCAGTCGAGCTCCAGCCACTCAAGGCCGTCGAGGATCGCCTGCTTGGCGGCTTCCGTGGACCGCTCGCGATCGGTGTCCTCGACCCGCAGCCGGAATGTGCCGCCATGACGGCGGGCATAGAGCCAGTTGAAGAGGGCGGTGCGGGCGCCGCCGATATGGAGGAATCCGGTCGGCGAAGGGGCGAACCGGGTGACGACCGTCATGGGAAACTCTCGCTGAATTTGGATCGGCCGCGGGCGGCCATCGGGCGGGCCGCGCGGCGCGCCGTATCTACCACGATCCCCCATGCGGCTGGCAAGTTTCTGGCTTGGCCGCGGCTTAACCAAGGATTTACGATGATCGCCGCATGGGCGGTTTCGAACACGGATGGATGCGGGGGGCCTGGCGGAGCCTTGGCCGCACGGTCGCGGAGGAACGCGACCGCTGGCTCCTGTGGTTACCGGTCGCGCTTGGCATCGGGATCGGCGTCTATTTCACGCTGGGGTCGGAGCCGGCCTGGTGGACGGGCGGAGCGGCCTTCGGCGTGGCGCTCGTGCTGGTCTTCGTCCTGCGCGGGAGGACGCTGACCTTCCCGTGCGCGCTGGGACTCGGCGCGGCAACCCTCGGCTTCCTCGCCGCACAGGTTTCCACCTGGACGGGCGATACGGTCATGCTCGACCGGCGCTATGGTCCGGTAACGGTGGAAGGCGTCGTGGCGGCGGTCGACCGGGTAGGGGCGGAACAGCAACGTGTTCGGCTCGTCCGGCCCGATATCGACGGCCTCGCGGCGGCGGATACACCGCGCTTCGTCCGGCTCAGGCTGCCGCGGAAGACAGGGGCGGTTCGGCCCGGTGACCGGCTTCGGCTGAGGGCGGTCCTGCTGCCGATCCCGCCGCCCGCCATGCCTGGCGCCTTCGATTTCCAGCGGCGCGCCTACTTCGAGGGACTCGGCGCCACCGGGTTCGCTTTTGAGGCGAAGAAGGTACAGGCGGCCGGGGCTGGAACGGGCGGCGGTTTCGCGACCTGGCTCGCACGGCTCAGGGCGCGAACGTCCGACGCGATCCGGCGCGCCGTTCCCGGACCGGCGGGCACGATCGCCGCCGCTCTCCTCACCGGCGACCGGAGCGCGATTCCGCCCGACGCCCTACAGGCCATGCGCGACGCGGGTCTCGCGCACCTCCTGGCCATCTCCGGCCTCCATCTCGGGCTCGTTGCCGGCTTTTTCTTCTTTGCGATCCGGGCGGCACTTGCGCTCCTTCCCTGGCTCGCCCTCCGTTACCCCATCAAGAAGTGGGCAGCGGGGGCGGTGCGCGTCGGCAGCTTCGGTTCTCTGCTCCTTTCCCGTGCGACGGTGCCGACCCAGCGCGCCTTCGTCATGGTCGCGATCGTCATGCTTGGGGTCATGATCGACCGGGTCGGCATTTCCATGCGTCTTGTCGCGATCGCCGCCACGATCCTCCTGCTGCTGGCGCCAGAGAGCCTGATGAGCGCAAGCTTCCAGCTGTCGTTTGCCGCCGTCGTCGCCCTTGTCGCCGTCTATGAGACTCTGGCGGGCCGCGGCTTCCTCATGCGGCGGCGGGACAGCGGCCCGATTGTCCGCCTCGGCCGGGTCGTCGGCGCGACGGCGTTGACCAGCGTTGTCGCCGGCGCCGCGACCGCGCCCTTCGCGCTTTACCATTTCGGAAGACTCGCCGCGTATGGCCTGCTTGCGAACCTCGTTGCCGTCCCGCTGACCGCCCTTGTCATCATGCCGGCGGGGCTGATCGGGCTTGTGCTTCTCCCGCTGGGGCTGGGCGACCCGGCGCTGACGGTGATGGGGTGGGGGATCGACGCTGTTCTCGCCGTCGCCGGCTGGGTCCAGGGGCTGCCAGGCTCCGTCCGGCTTCTGCCGTCGATCACCTCCTTCGGGCTGCTGCTGGTCGTCCTCGGCGGCCTC
>CAYGKX010000487.1:0-3135 GCA_964350225.1 uncultured Rhodospirillaceae bacterium
CAAGCGGCCGAAGGGGAGGTGACGGGCTGGAGGTTGCGGGGAAAGCGCTCAGCCTCCGGATGTGTGGCGATCAGCGCACGTCCCTCATCGAAAGCGACCACACGTAGATGTATTTTCCTATTTTGTTCTTGAAATCCTGTCGACTAGTCCGCAAGTGTCCATCTCGATCAGCGACCGCTTCAGGACAGAACCCGAATACTCCGACGGTGGCAGAAGGAAGAACGCCGATCACGGCCGTGCAGGTATGCGCCTTCCACGAGGGCTCGTTTGGCCTCCGGGTCGCCCGATCGGGCGGCGGCGGAAAGGAGGCGCTCGTTGGTCGGGCCGTCGGAGGGAAGCTGCCGTGTACAGATGGCAACGCCGGCCAAGTACCACAATCGGGCGCTGTCGGGCAGTGGCGGCTTGTCGAGAACGAACAGCCGCCGGGCCTGCAGACGCCGCCAGAGCGCGGCGGAACTGGCGACCGCCGCCTGGAACCATCTTTCGGCGTGCGCCGGGTCCCTGGCGACGCCCGCGCCGATGCGATAGCTGATCGAGACCGATATCTGCGCACGCGCGTCGCCCAGCTCGGCAGCGCGGCGCATCAAGTCGAACCCCCGTGTTGCCGAACGCGCCACGCCCTTTCCGGAATAGGTGGCCAGCGCCAACCAGAACAGCGCATCCCGGTCACCTTGCTCGGCAGCGCGTTTCAGCCAGGCGACGGCAAGGTCCGGCCGCTTTGGAAAGTCGATGCCGCGCACGAGACCGCCGTTGCGGAACCCGTAGGCGAGGAGATGCTGCTGCCGCAGGTCGCCCCCGGCGGCTCGACGGGCCGCATCCAGCGCGGCCGGCGCCGCCAACCCGGTCCGATCGGTCAAGCTCGCGGGCGCGCAGGCAACGGCGAGAACCGTCAGGAGGACAGAACCGGCACGCCAGCTAGACATCACACATCACCTCGACCCATCGACGCGCTGGCTGCGACCCCGGCCCGCCTCTCAATGTGGAGCCATCCCGGCCGGTCATTCCCGCAGGCCCGGCCACTTTCGGCACTGAGACCGTGTGGAAAGTTGGGCGAGGTTCCTACCGAGCAGCGTCGTCGCCGCAGCGTGTTTGCGCGCGGCGGCCTCCTGCAGGAAACGGTGTGCCAGTTCGACGTCCTGCGGTGCGCCCGGCGGACACAAATGCCAAATGCCCATCCGGAAAAGCCTCTCGCCGTCTGTGAGACGCTTCGCCTCTCTTTCACGGTACGCGCTGCGCGCGACACGCAGAAAATGGTCCGCCAGCGGCTTATCGACCGCGCCGCCGACCCCGTGTCGATAATAGGTGGAGATGGTGAACATGGAGTAGAGGTGACCGTTGTCGGCGGCCCGGCGCGTCCAAAGGCGTGCCTTCGCCGGATCGTGCGCCAGAACGACGCCCCAATAGAAAAATTTGCCCGCCATGCTTTGCGCCGCGCGATCCTCCGCGCGCGCCGCCGACAGGAGCCAGTGTGCCGCTCCGACCCAGTCCTTGCGCATGTAGCGCCCGCGATACAACTCCCATGCCAGTTCGCGCTGCATGGCGGGAAAGCCGGCCTCCGCCCCCCGGCGCAGCCAGGCGGCCCAGCGCGGCAAATCCACCGAAAAGGCATGGGCCATCTCGCAGCGGTACGGCCCTTCGCGCCCGTAGAACGAAAACGCGCCAGGCCGCCAGCACAAATCGAAACGGCTGAATTCAGCGCCGGCGTGCTTCGGGACCCAAACAGCAAGAAGAGCCTGGGCAGCCACGACGATGAGCATGCTTCTTAGATATACAACCATTGGAAGCAGATAGCATGAGATCGACTCAGAGGGAACCAATCATTGCAGCCAAACTCGATTAGTCGCCAACGAAAGGAGATTTAGAATGGCAAAACCGGATAACCTTGAAAATTGTGACAGGATCCCGGGCCTGCGCAACTTCGTCAATTCCACGCGCGGCCACATCAGGCAAGCCGAAAGCGGGCCAAGGCCGCAGGCTGAGCAACGTCGCGATCGAACGAGAGAACGTGAAATCCGACGAAAGTTGAGTGAATTTGCGAATAGATACGACCCAGGTAGAAACGGTAGAGGTGAAATGACGGAAAACGAGGCCGAAGTTGAACGCCGATTGAAGGAAGAATTGAACGACATCATCAATAGACTGGATATCGACCGGAACCCGCCTTCTCCGGAGCGGCTGCAACGATGGAAGGGACAGTTGCAGCAAGCCGAAAAGCGCCTCGCGGATTTGATGCAGGTTTGCGCGAAGTATGTGGCCGAGCGCGAGGGCAACGGTGACGCTGACCAAATAGACGGCCAGCGACCGGCAGCTGCGAACAACGCCCCATCCGGCCAAACGACATCGTCGGTTGATCGCCAATCCCGACGCGCCGAGACACCCGTCGACGACACTCTGTTGAAAGCCGTATCGAAGATTACGGAAACCGAGTTGCGCCGTGCGATGGCCCATCCGGACTACGGCGCCCCCAATACGCGCGGGCAGGCGCTGGTCGCCAAAGCGACGGAATGGTTCCAACACCATTATGGCGACGGGCCCGCCGCGACCGATGCGTCCGGGAGGCCCATCGATCGAACGCCGGTGCGCAAGCCGCCGATGGTCGAGACGCCTCTGACGGCGCCGGACGGCAGACCGGTCGAGGCCGTCGGCGCCGACGTGATCGGCTCGGTCGACGGACTGGTGGCCGAGGCAGGTCCCGTGGCGGCGGCGAAAGCCCTGCAACGGGGATTGAACGCCGCCCTCGCCTCGGCCGGGCGCAAGGCCGGCGGGAGCGCCGTCCCCGCCTTCGTCGAGCCGCTGAAGGTCAACGGCATTATCGGGAACAAAACAAGATCAATCCTGCGCGCGGCGGCCGCCACCGTGCCGCTCCCCGCCCTGCGGCGCGGCCTTGCCGTCGGCGCGATCCACGGCGCGGCGGTGGACGCGGGCCGGGGCGAGCGGCCAGGCTGGTTGCGCGCGGCTGCCGAGATCGCGCCGAGCGGGCCCGAGGCCCTCCAGGATGGCCTGAATGCGGTGTCCCGCCAGACCGGCGGCGTCCCGCCGCTCAAGCTCGACGGCTGGATCGGCCCGAAGACGGAGGACCGGTTCGCCCAGGCAGCGGCCGCCGCCGGGCCGGAAGCGGTCGCCGCCGCGTTCGGA
>CAYGKX010000487.1:3145-3427 GCA_964350225.1 uncultured Rhodospirillaceae bacterium
TCTCCAATCGGGGCGAGGACATCGCCTGACGCCGACCCTCCGACGGCGGGCGTTCCTGGAACGGGGTGGAGCCGTGTCCCATCCCGCTCCAATTTTCGCCTGCGTTCGGGTTCCGCGGCACCCCGGGGCGTCGATGGACCCGGGCTCGGGGGCCGGGGTGGCGATGGGGGTGGCGCATTAGCATCTCGCGACCCCGAACCTGATCCGGGGACCATGGCGCCGCCACTGCCCCTACGAAAAAGGCCCCGGCGGTCGTCGCCGGGGCCTCTCGTATTCCGAGTG
>CAYGKX010000488.1:0-3421 GCA_964350225.1 uncultured Rhodospirillaceae bacterium
GAGCTTCAGCCCGCCGAACGGCGGCATTGCCATCCGCGCGCGTCACGCGGACGGTTTCGTCCGGGTCACCATCGACGACGACGGCCCCGGCATCCCGGCGGACAACCTGGAGGATATCTTCACCCGCTTTTATTCCGAGCGGCCGGCGGGCGAGAAATTCGGCACCCATTCGGGGCTGGGACTGAGCATCTCGAAACAGATCATCGAAGCCCTGGGCGGCCGCATCCACGCAGAGAACCGGCCGAAGCGGGGCGGCGTCGGGATCGCCGGCGCGCGGTTCGTCGTCGATCTGCCGGTCTCGGGGAGCTGAGCAGAAGACCCGGGCCGGCCCGACCTAGCGCCAGGGCAGGAGGGCGGGGTCGAGCGCGACCGCGAGGACCAGCGGCATCAGGAGAAAGGCCAGCACCGTCGACATCACGACGACGCCGGCGACCGCCGTCGCGTCCCGCTGGTAATGCTGGGCGAAGAGGAAGTTCAGGACGGCGGCCGGCATCGTGCACTGGATGACCAGGACGCCCCAGGCCGCGCCCTCCAGCGCGAAGACCTCCCCCAGCGCCACGCCGACCGCGAAGCCCACGAAGACGCGGAGGCAGGCGAGGAGCGAGCTGCGCACAGTGTCGCCGACCTTGAGGCTGGCGAGCGACACGCCCAGCGCCAGGATCATCATGGGGATCGCCATCCCGCCGAGAAGGCTGACGGTATTGACCGCCCAGACCGGCAGGCGGACCTCGCCGATCATCACGACCAGGCCCACCGCGAGCGCATAGACCACGGGGTTTCGCAAGAGGATGAATGGACTGACCCGGCCGGCCGAGATCAACTGGCCCAGAGTGAACTGGGCCAGGGCGTTGACCACGAAAACGGCGATGCCCAGCGCCAGCCCGGTATCCCCGAACGCGAACATGCAGAGCGGCAGGCCAAGGTTGCCGTTGTTGGCAAAGGCGAGCGACGGGAGGAAGGTGTGGGACGGCAGCCCCACCACCCGTAGCACGGCCCAGCCGACAAGCAGGAACAGGCCGATGGCGACGAAGGCCGCGCCCGCCACGATACCGAAGGCGGCCGGGTCTATCTTTAGCCGTGACAGGGACCCGACGATAAGGCAGGGTGTCGCGATATTGGCGACCAAGGCCGTGACCATCTGGGTATCGAACGGCCGGCCCAGCCGCTTCCACGCGAAGCCGACTGCCGCGCAGGCGAGCACCGGGGCGATGATCGTGAATAGCTGGGAGAACATGGGCTGTAGAAGCCGGAGGGGTGGCGCCGGAAGGGCCGGCAGAGAAACCTGTCATGCCCCGCCGGATACGGAAATTGCAAGGGGAAGCCGTGTCGGTCGACCTGCCCGATCCTGAAAAGGCCAGCGGTCTCAGTCTGGTGACCGCCGTTTCGGACGAGTTCGAAACGGCGTTGAAGGACGCCTGCGACCCGACCGTGATCCAGCGCATCTACATCGCCGAGATTCACTACCAGGAAGAGACGCCGGGTCATTTCCTGCTTGTACTCGACGCCGAGGATGCCGACGACACGACCTTTCACGGAGCGGTGGAGGCCATCGCGGACCGGCTGGCCGACGAGTTTCCGCAGGATGCGGTGGTCGACCTGATCCGCTTTCACACCGAGAACCCGGTGTGCCAGATGATAATGGAGATCGACGGCGCCGCTCCCATCTACCGGGCCGTCCCCCCCGCCAACGACTGATCCGGGCCGCGGCACGATGCTGGTCCACGCCACCTGTGTTGCGCTCGACGGCCGCGGCGTCTTGCTGCGCGGCCCCTCTTCCGCCGGGAAATCCGACCTCGCCCTGCGTCTGATCGACGGCGGCGCGCGCCTGGTCGCGGACGATCAGGTCGAGCTGTCGGTCGCCGAGGGGCGGCTGATCGCCCGTCCGCCCGGGCCGCTTGCGGGACGCATGGAGGTCCGGGGCATCGGCATCGTCGAGGTCGAGAACCTGCCCGGGGCGCCGCTTTGCCTCATCGCCGATCTTGTCGCGCCCCAACTGGTGCCGCGCCTCCCCGAGCCCGCGTCGGAGACGCTTCTCGGGCTGCATCTGCCCCGTATCGTCCTGGCACCCTTCGAAAGTTCCGCCCCGGCGAAACTGCGCCTTGCGCTGCGCGCGACCGGGACGCATATGTCCGGCGAACCGGGCAGCGAGGGAGAGAGGGCGTGAACGGTCAGACGGAGGTCGCCGGGCCGGCGAGCCGGGCCCGCAAGCCGGACGCGCCGAGGGTCTTGATCGTCACCGGCATGTCCGGGGCAGGCAAGTCCACGGCACTGAAGTCCCTGGAGGATGTCGGCTATGAAGCGGTCGACAACCTGCCGCTCCGCCTGCTCAACGGTGTGATCGATCCGGAGATTGCCGCCACGCGGCCGCTGGCGATCGGCATCGACGTCAGGACGCGCGATTTCGCCGCCGCGCCTTTCCTCGACGCCATCGAATCGCTTTTGGCGCGGGACGACGTCTACTGCCAGCTTGTCTTTCTCGATTGCGACGACGCGGCGCTGGAGCGGCGCTTTTCCAAGACCCGCCGGCGTCACCCGCTCGCCCCCGACATCCCTGTGGCGGACGGCATCCTGGTCGAACGGCGGCGTCTGGCGGGGCTCAGGGCCCTCGCCAACCCGGTCATCGACACGACCGACCTGACGGAGCACGATCTCAAGCGGCTTTTCCACCAGCAGTTCGCACCGGAGCGAGCGCCGGCGATGACCGTCAACGTCGTTTCCTTTGCCTATGGTCAGGGCGTGCCGCGCCAGTCCGACCTCGTCTTCGACGTCCGGTTCCTGCGCAATCCGCATTATGTCGAGGATCTTCGGCCGAAGACCGGCCTCGACGAGGAGGTCGGCGACTACATCGTTTCCGACCCGGATTTCGATACCTTCTTCGGCGGTCTGACGGCCTTCCTGACACCCCTCCTCCCGCGGTACCAGGCGGAAGGCAAGAGTTACCTGACCATCTCGGTCGGCTGCACCGGCGGCCGGCACCGTTCGGTTTTCACCGCCGAGAGGCTGACCGACTGGCTGAACGCACGCGGCATGCGCGCCGGTGCCCGCCACCGGGAACTCGGCATCGACCGAACGCGCGGGTGACAGGCTCCGCGACCTCTTCCATAATCCCCGGCCCAACCTGAATGAGGACTTCATGATCGGTATGGTTCTGGTCACCCACGGGCGCCTCGCGGACGAATTCGTCGCGGCGCTGGAACATGTCGTGGGGCCGCAGCAGAACGTGCGCACCGTCTGCATCGGACCGGACGACGACATGGAACAGCGCCGCCGCGAGATCATCGACGCCGTGAGCGCGGTCGACCAGGGGGCCGGCGTTGTCCTTCTGACCGACATGTTCGGCGGCACACCGTCGAACCTCGCCATTTCGGTGATGCAGAAGGACAAGGTGGAGGTCGTCGCCGGCATGAACCTGCCGATGCTG
>CAYGKX010000489.1:0-3415 GCA_964350225.1 uncultured Rhodospirillaceae bacterium
GTCTCGTAGATTTCCGGCTCCGCCTCTTCCGACAGCTTGATGACCTTTGCGTAGCAGCCGCCCTCGAAATTGAAGACGCCGTTCGCGGCCCAGCCATGTTCGTCGTCACCGATCAGGGTGCGGGAGCTGTCGGCCGACAAGGTTGTCTTGCCGGTGCCGGACAGGCCGAAGAAGATCGCCGTGTCGCCCGCCGGGCCGATGTTGGCCGAACAGTGCATCGGCAGCACGTTCCGTTCCGGCAGCAGGTAGTTCAGAAGGCCGAAGACCGATTTCTTGATCTCGCCGGCATAGGACGTGCCGCCGATCAGGACGATCTTCTTGGCGAAGTTCACCAGGACGAAGGTGCCGGAATTGGTGCCGTCCGTCGCCGGGTCGGCGGTCACGGTCGGCGCCTGGACGATGGTGAAGTCGGGCTCGAAGCCCTCCAACTCGCCGGTCTGCGGCTGGATGAACATGTTGCGGGCGAACAGGTTGTGCCAGGCGCATTCCGTCACCACGCGCACATTCAGCCGGAAATCGGGGTCGGCGCCCGCATAGCAATCCTGGACGAAGACGTCGCGGCCGGACAGATACTGCGTGACCTTGTCATAGAGGCGGTCGAAATTCTCCGCGGAGATCGGCTTATTGACCGGGCCCCAGTCGATGTTGCCGGCGCTCGACGGCTCCTCGACGAAGAATTTGTCGTTCGGCGACCGGCCCGTGTGCTCACCGGTCAGCGCGACGATCGGGCCGCCCGCCGCGATGCGCGCCTCGCCGCGGGCGATCGCCTGCTCGTAGAGGCCCGGCGCGGCCAGGTTCCAATATTCGGTTCCGCTGGTCTTGATGCCGTGATTGGCAAGCCCATGACGGCTGACGACGGGTCCTGTGGCGGCCACTGTGTTCCTCCTGACTGCGGGTCTTCTCTCGGGGCCGGGGATCGGCCCCCCGGCGGTGCCGGTTAAGCGGCACCGCTTCACGCGACGCGGTTCCGGGAGCGCCGGAGGGCGCACCATAGCGGCGGCCTCCCAGCGTTTCAACAATATGAAGGTGCGTCAGGATGCGGTGTTCGTCACGCGGCTTGGCGTGCCGTTTTCGCAAGTCCGACCAGCGCCTTACGCATCGCCTCCGGCGTCGACGCCGGTTCGGGAAATGGCAGGCGGGCATAGTCGTCGCCAAGCCTGAGGTCCGTCCCGTCCGGGTCGAGGCCCGTCATCCGCCAAGGCCCGGTTTGCCGTCCGAGCAGGCCGGTCGCATAGGCGGCGATGGCATCTGCATGATCGGCATTCATATGCTCGACCGCGCTCCTCTCCGCGTCTCGCCCGAAGATCGCCGCGCGATCGTGCAGGATGTCGCGCGGCGGCAGGCTGCGCGCCCGGCCGAAACCCGCGACGAACATCGCGTCGTCCAGCCGGATCTCCCAGGTGGCGAAATCCGGCAGCCCGGCATAAAGCTCGGCCGCAGGGTGGCGGGCGAGAAAGCGTACCCGGTCGTCGGCCAGGTCGCTCCTCACCGCCTGGCCCGAAAGGCTCAGACGCGGGCCGGTCATCGGATCGGCCCGTCCGTCGGTATCCTCGAACATCAGCGCGACACGGTCGTTCGCCGTCAGGTTCTTCGTATGGACGGCGAGGCCCGAGAGCAGGAGGATCGGTGTGCCGTCGATCCGCAGGCCGGGCGTCGTCAGCGATACGAAGGGCGTGCCGTCGGGCGACACGGTCCCCAGCGCCGCGCGCCGCGCGCCGCGCAGGACGGCTCTGGCTTCGGCAATCATGGTTGCTCGATCGCTCATGACGGGTCCTGCTTCCTCGTTTCCTATTTGGGGGCCCGGCGCCGGACCTCGACCTCGACGGTCGACTTGCCGGCAGCGCCGAAGGTGAGAGTGACCGGAAAGCGCATGCCCGCCGTCAGGGGCTGTTTCAGGCCGATCAGCATCAGGTGCAGGCCGCCCGTCCTGAACTCGACCACCTTGCCTTTCGGTATCGCGACGCCCTCCGTCTCCCGCATGTCCATCATTCCGCCCTTCATGCGGGTTTCGTGGATCTCGACCTTCGTGGAGAGGGGGGAGGAGGCGCCCGTCAGGCGCATATCTGTCGCGCCGCCCGTCACGCGCATGTAGACGACGCCCACTTTCACGGTGGCCGGGCGGGACCAGGCCTTGTCGACGGTGGGAAGATCGGCCGCCCGTGCCGGCAGGGCAAGTGCGATCAGGGCCAGGACGGCAAGCGCGATCGAGCGCATCGGGGAGCCTCGAGACATTGATTGAGAATCATTCGCAATAGCCTGCCCCGACGGTCCTGGCAAGCGCGACGCGCCTTTCGTCGCACCCGGCGGCTCATGCAGCCAGGGCCGTTTGCAGGAACCTGACGTGGAGGTCGTCGAAGCGGGCCGACTCCTCGAACTGCGGCATATGGGCCGATTGCTCGAACAGCTCGAACCGCGCGCCGGGAATCGCGGCGGCATAGCGCCGGCCGTCCTCAACGGTGGCGGTCGGGTCGTCCTTCGTCCACACGACCAGCGCCGGGCAGGCGACCCGGCCCAGTTCCGCCTCGGTCAGCAGGTTACGGGCCCGGATGTCCGGGTCCTGAAGGCACATGATGGCGGAGAGAACGGCCTGGTAGTCGGCTTGGGCATAGATCTCGGTCCGGAGGTCGACCAGCTCGTCGTCGATGTTGGCCGGGTCCTTGATGACGAAGGCCATCCGCCGCCGTACCGCCTCCCGCCCGTCGACGGCCTCGCTGCCCAGGTCGCGAAGGGATTTCATCACGTTGGCGTAGGAGGTGAGGCCGCCCGAACTGACCAGGGACAGGCTGGCCGTTCGCTCCGGCGCCTCGGCGGCCAGCCGCGCGGCGACCCAGCCGCCCAGCGACGTGCCGACGAGGCTGGCCCGCTCGGCCTCCATCGCGTCGAGAAACCCGCAAACCTGGTCGACATACTGTCGGATCTCGTAGGGCCTGTCGGTCGGCTTGGCGGAGTAGCCGTGCCCCATCAGGTCGATTGCGAGTACCCGAAAATGGCGGGCGTGGGCGGGCACGTTTCTCAGGAAGACTTCCAGGTGACCGTTGACGCCATGGAGGAAGAGAACGGTGCCGGCCGCGTCGCCCGCCGCCGGTCCGGCGTCGAGATAGCGCGTCCGCACACCGGACGCGTCTGTCCAGCCAATGCGGTGCGGCACGTCCTTGAGGCAGGACCAGAATGTCATGGGTCGCTCCATCTCGGCGTCGGGTGCGGGACCGGATGCGCGCATCATCGGCCAACCGCCCGAGGGACAAAAGTCCTTCCGGCCACTCGGCCGCAGGATGGACAGCCGCCTCCCCTCGGGGCAAGTTGCGCCCTCCCGCCCGAGCCCAACGACCGGTATCGCAACACCATGCCAATTGCCCTGTCCCGACCCCGCCACCGACGGGCTCCCGTCCGATGAACGCGCCCAGACCCTCCGTCA
>CAYGKX010000490.1:0-3408 GCA_964350225.1 uncultured Rhodospirillaceae bacterium
GTCGAAGGGCTCAGGGACATTGGCGAGGACAGCGACATGCCCGTCCTCGCCGTCCTCAACATGGCCCAGGACGGCGGCGGATATGCTCAGGACTACTATGCCGGCTGATCGCCAGGTGGTGTCGCGGCAGTCGGCACGGGCGAAGGCGCTCATGGTGGCGGTCCTCACCGCTGGCACACTGGTGACCGCGGTACTGACCATCCGCCTCGCGATCGTGGTGTTCGCGACGCCGGCGGACGTCTGGCTGGTCGAGGTTCCGGCGCTGGTCCAGTCGGGCCGCACCGAGGATCCGGTGCTTCGCAACCGCGCCGACCAGGCTGCGGGGCTCGTTTCCGACCCGGTTCTGGCCATCGCACGCCTTCCGGACTGCCCGCTTGCCGGCGACGCCGACCGGACCCGTTCGCGCTGTCTCGCCGTGATCGACGAAGCGCTCGCCTCCGGCCCGTCCCTGGGCGAACTCTGGCTCGAGCGGGCGCGGACCCTGTTGCGCTCCGGCGAACGCGGGACGCCGCTCTTCCAGGCCATGGCACGAAGCCACGACGCCGGCCCGAGGGAAGGCTGGCTGGCAACCGGGCGGGCGATCCTCGGCATCCAGCTCTTTCCGATCCTTCCGGAATATGTGCGGACCGGCGTGATCGCCGATCTGGAGCTGACGATTCCCCAGGAACGGCTCGTCGAGCCGGTGGCCGAAAACTTCCTGACAGTGCTCGACCGGCTTCCGATCGAGACCCAGCGGCTGTTCCTCGAGGCGGTCGAGGCCCGGACCTGATCAGTCGTCCTCACCGACGGTGACGTCGACGGTTTCGACATCGTCGACCTGGCCGAACACGTCGACCACCTCGATCCCAGCCGACAGGCCGTAGGTATGAATGCCGAGATCGGTGCCCTTGCTCCGTGCCCGGAGCATGCCGATCAGGGTCTCGATGAACCGGTCCTCGCCGACCGAGTCGATCCGCGTCAGCTTCAGGCCGTTGCCGTAGAAGCGCGTCGAGTCCTGTCCCGGACGGACGAGCCCCCGCCTGGAGCGGACCAGCGCTCCCGCCGGGCGCGAGCAGCGGGCATCGATTGCCACGAGCCCCGCTTCGCGCTCATGCCACGGCCCGGTCAGGGACTTGGAATGATAGAGGCGAAGGTTGTCCCAAGTAGTGCTCTCCCGGTACTTGGTGGTCAGGAACATCCAGAACCCGCCGTCGTAGCGGAACAGGGTCGCGTCGCAGCCGGGAAGGTCCGCGATGGGGGGCTGGTGGAACTCCCATTCGTCAGGAAAGGAGGTCGACCGGTAGAGATCGACCGATCCGTTCTCCGACGTCTCCGGGATCATCCAGACGGCACCTTCGTGATCGAACACGAACGGGTAGGAGAGATGATACGGCCGCTCCAGGACCGGCTTCGGGGCGGACAGGGTGCCGTCGTCCTCGAGACGCGCGACGGAGATGATGCCGCGCCCGGTGTCGAACGGGTATTCCTCGCAGAAGATCACCCGGCGGTTCTCATGCATGAACGGGAAGGGATCGGCGAAGTAGCGCTTGCCGTCGTCGTGCATGACCTGGAACGAGATCGTCGTCGGCCAGAAGCCCGACGCCAGACCCTCGGCTTCCGTCGCGATCGTGCGCCAGGCGCACGACCATCGCGGCGGTGAGGCGAGCTGCCGTCGCAGACGCCGCGAGAGCTTCCGCGAGACCACGCCGGCAAGGTGGGCGGCCGCCTTCCGCCCCTTGAATGCGGCGGGCACCGCATGCGGAGAGCCGGCCAGCTGGATGCACTGGCCCTTGTTGGCGGAAGCCGGGCGCGTGACCCGGTAGACGATCAGTTCGACTGCGCGCGACAGCACGGCATCGAGGGCTTGCGTCAGGAACTGGCGGTTGGCGACCGCAGGCCGCGTCACGCATCGTGCGTTGATTGCGGAATCCTCCAGGGCGACGATCAGGTCGCCGTCGTCGAGAAGAGCCGGCACCACGCCGAGTTCATCGGGCACGCCGTTGAAGTGGGGCGTGAGGATCCGTTCGCCTGCGGGACGACCGGGGGCGCCACCGGAACAGTCGACCACGATGTCGAAGGGATCCCTTGTGTCACCGGCGGCGATCGTCGGGATCTCTGCGATTTCCAGCGCGAACGGGCCGCTCGCCCGGTTGACCAGGCGGTCGAACCGGACGGTCAGGTCGAACGTCGCGGGCCATGGCCGGCCGGTGTCTGCGCGGCAGATCAGGACATCACAGCCGGCGATGCGCTTCAGGTCCTCCGCCAGCCATTCATGCCAGCGGAGGATGCGGGCCGGATCGACGAAGATGCAGACCCGGGCGGACACCTCAACCTGCGTCCGAAAGGAGTGCGGCGAGGAGGTCGATGGTGATCAGGTGCGTGCTGCAATCGTCGATCCCGTACTGCTGGCAAGCCTGGGCGATCGCCGCCCGGGTCTGCCCGCCATGGATCCCGTCGATCCCGATCGGCACGACCTGGTCCGACAGCATCTGCTGCAGCGCGGCGACCAAGGGATTGGGCGGCTGGCTGAGCATCTCGACGGCGACGTCCTCTTCGCCGATCTCCTCCGCTGCCTTCCGCCACAACGCAATCTCTTCGCGTCGTGCCGCTGGGTTGCCGATCTCTTCGGAGAGCATCCGCGCCGCGGTGATCGCAGCGGCCGGGTTCCCCGCCTCGGCGGCCACCCGGTAGGCTTCGAGCGCCGCCGCCGAGGCCTCGCCGCCGCCCTCGGACCGGTACAGGTCGCCGAGGTCGCGCCCGGCGCCATAGGCGTCGCCCATCTCGATCGCCCGGGTCAGGAGCGCCTCGGCACGGGCCGGATCGGCTGGATACTCTTCACCCTGGATCAGAAGCTCCGCCAGGCGGCGAAGCGCCGACGGGTTGCCGGCCTGGCCGGCCTCCTCGAAGTAGCGCTCGGCCTTGACCGGGTCCTTGAGCGGCGTGTCCGCGAGGTACAGGTTGCCAAGTGCTTCGGACCCGTACTGGACGTCGCCGGCATCGATCGCCCCCATGAGCAGGCTTTCCGCGCGGTTCGGATCGGGCTTCACGCCATCCCCGCTGATCAGCAGCATGGCGAGACGGTTCATCGCGCCGGTGCTGCCGGCGGCAATCGCACGTTCGTAGGCCGCAACGGCTTTCGGGCCGTTCTTCAGCGGCGTGTCGGCCTGGTAGAGCTGGCCGAGCGCATCGGCGGCCGAGCGTGCGTCGCCGGCGGCAATTGCCCGGAGCAGCAGGGCCTCGGCCCGCTCCGGATCGGGGGTCACCGCACTCCCGTCGATGAACAGTTGCGCGAGCTTGCGGAGGGCCGCGGCATTGCCGACGCCGGACGCATCCTCATAGGCAGAGATCGCCTTTTCGGGCGCCCTGAGTGGCGTGTCCTCGAGGTAGAGGTCGCCGAGCGCCTCGGCGCTGTAGTAGACGTCTCCGGTC
>CAYGKX010000491.1:0-3401 GCA_964350225.1 uncultured Rhodospirillaceae bacterium
GGATTTTCTCGCCGCCTACGAACGGCTCGGGACGTTCCTTGCCGATGACTGAGGGCATCATGGTCGGGGCGGACCGACGCCTCGCCGCGGCGCGCTGAATCGGCGGCGGGGCGAAGTGCATGCGCTTGTTGCTGATCGAAGATTCGCCGACCCTGCGCGACAGCCTGCGCGAGTGGCTGGCGGCGGAGGACGGAGACAAGGACGCACAGGCGTCGTAAGCGCCCCGGCCGGCTTGATCCGGATCAACGCGCAGGCCGCACGACCGGCACTACCCTTCCCGCAACCTTTCATACACAGCGCACCGTACCGTCGGCGCCGCGGGAGGAAGAATGTCATGAAGAAGATTATCGCCACATCGATCGCGCTTGTCGGGATCGCCTGGGCCACGGGCGCGTCCGCCCAGATGGGCGCGCGCATCGGCCTGCCCGTCGGCGGCGGGCCCAACGGCCTGACCACCTCTGTCGGGTTTCAGCCCTCCTGGGGCGGGCGCGGCCGCTTCGTCGGCGTCCGGATCGAGAGGATCGTCCCGGGGACGTTCCGGGTGCGCATCCGCCGGCAGTTCTCCGGCGGCGGCGTCCTGTATGACGGCCCGGTACGGCCCGGCCAGTTCATCCGGATCGACGTGACCCGCATCGTCTGGACCGCCTGGAAGAGCACGCGCGGCAACCACATGAACGGGATCGTCGTCCGGGCGATGTACCGGTAGCCCGCGTTGGCGGCAATTCCGGGCCCGCGATACAGCGCCGGCCCGTGGACAGGGCCTACTTCTTCATCCGCTTCAACGCGACGAACGCGTCCGGCCCGTTGGCGATCTGCCACAGGCGGATCGTGGCCTTCATGTCGATCAGCCACGCGCCGTCCCGTTTCACCATGGCCCACATGCGCTTGGCGACGCTGTCGTTGGCATATTCGAGAAGGCCGATCAGCCGGGCCGACGTTTCCGTGACCTGACTGTCGGCCTCGATATCGGCCCTGGCGCCCTTCACCTTGGTGAAGAAGGGCATGGCGAGAAGATCGTCCAGGGTCCGGGTCTTCGCCGTAACGTCGTCGGGGAAACCGTCCTGGCTTTCGATGCCCAGTTCGCCGCTGCGCTGCGCTGGCACGACCATTTCCTTGAAACCGGGGCGGTTACCGGCGGCTAGGGCCGAAAGCGCTTTGCCCAGCGCGACATGGGCCGCCGACGGCGCTTTTTCCTCGCCACACGAAACGAGGAAGAGACCAGCGATCAGTGTGAGAAGGATGCGCGTAGCCATTCGGACGCTCAGAACATCCGCCCGGACATCACGTCGTGGGCGAAGTCGAAGATGCCGTCGGTGGTGGGGCCCAGCGCCTCGATGCGGGGGTCGGAGGTCGTGCCGCGGCAGAAGCGGGCGTAGATCTGGAGGAAGATGACGCCCAGCTTGAAGCCTGTCAGCACCCGGTAGAAATGGATGTCAGAGACGTCCCGGCCGGTCTGTTCGACGTAGTAGTCCAGCACTTCCCGCCGCGTGAGCCAGCCGGGCGACTTCACCGTCGGCATCTGCCCCATCTCGTGCATTGCCGACGGGTCGTCCGGCTGCACCCAGTAGGACAGGGTCGTCGAGAGATCGAAGAGCGGATCGCCGCGGGTACACATATCCCAGTCGAGGACGGCGATGGGCTTCGTCGGCTCGTCGGGGTCGAGGATGATGTTGTTGAGCTTGTAGTCGTTATGCAGGAGCGTGACGCCGCCCTCCGGCACCCGCTGTGCTTCCAGCCAGGCGATCACTTCCGTCGCGGATTTCGCAATGGGCCGCTCGGTATAGACGTCGGCCGCGGCGACGTTGAACCGCTTGATCCAGCCCTTCACCGCCCGGGCAAGGAAACCGTGGGGATTGCCAAGATCCCCCAGGCCCACGGCATCCGGGTCGACCCGCTGAAACTCGGCCAGCACGTCGATCATCATGCGGGACAGCTCGGCGCCCTTGTCGAACAGGACTTCGGGCACCTCGTTCCGCACGACGATGCCGGGGCGGTATTCCATGATGAAGAAGGGCGCGCCCAGGACGTCCGTATCGTCGCAGAAGGCGAGCGCCTTCGGGGCCAGCGGGAAACCCTTGTTGAGGCCGCTGATCACCTTGTGCTCCCGCGCCATGTCGTTGGCGCCGGGCGGCAGGGGGCCGAGCGGCGGGCGGCGGAGGACCGCCTCCTGGCCGTCGAGAGTAAGGAGGAAGTTCAGATTGCCGAAGCCGCCGGTGAACTGCCTCGGCGGCGGCTCAGCCGAAAAGTCGTGGCCCTGCGCCTGCAGCCAGTCGGCCAACCTTACCCAGTCCAGCGCCTGCTGGTCGCCGGGATCGAAGAAGGAGTCGGTGCCCGAACCCTTGAAACCGTGATCGCTCATGGCCGGGACTATAGGTTCGGAAGCGTCCCGACCGGAAGCCGAAAAAGGGGAGCGGTCCCCCCTCAGCGCTGCCGGCAAAGGCGCTGGGAGACCGAACAGCGCCATCCATCCCGCCGGACGACACAGGACGGCCCGTAGGCCGGGCCGGAGGGGACATATCCCGCGCGCATGTTCACGCCGCGCAGCCGGGCGAAGTTGGCCCGGGCCATGCCGATGGCGTCACCCTTCTGGACGTGCCGCCCCTGGCCGGTCACCCGCTTGCAGACGCGATACTGCGCGTCGGCGGCGGCGGCCGACATCGACAGGAGGATCAATGCCAGTAACGTCGTTCGCATGAAAAGCGCTCCGATTTCCGTGCCCGCCCGTGAGGGTCAGTCTGGGTGGAACGACGGAAGCCGGCATGACGCATTCGCGCTATGGGCGCGCCCCGGCCGGGGCTATGCGGCCTCGCGCTGGGCGATATGTGCCTGGACCCGGGGCATGACCTCTTCCGCGATGCGGCGCATCGAGGCTTCCACGACCGGGCGGGGCATGTTGCCGAAATTCTGCAGCAGCCCGACATGGCGGATGCCCATGTCGTAGAGCTGGATCATCTTCTCAGCGACCGTGTCGACATCCCCGAAGAGGCAGATGCCGTTCTCTAGAATGTCCTCATACACGTGCATCGTCGCATACAGCCGGGTGCGGACGTAGAGGTCGTAGGGACCTTTGACATCGGCATGGCACTGCGCCTCGCTTTCCGCCGCATGGCAGTGCAGGACGAAGACATGATAGTCCTCCGCCGCCGGCAGCCCGGCCTCGGTCCGTCCCTTGCGGAACTCCTCGAGCATCGTGCCGATATCCCCGAAATTCTCGCAGGAGGCATAGGGCACGGTGAAGAGCTTGTTGCCCTGCAGGCCAACATGATAGGCGCCGGGCCGCGCGAGGACGGCGACATAGATCGGCGGCAGCTTGCCTTGGTGCGGCAGGACATTCAGGACGACGTTGTCGGACTTCGTGAACTTGCCTTCGTAGGACAGCCGCTCCCCCGCCATCAGCCGTT
>CAYGKX010000492.1:0-3395 GCA_964350225.1 uncultured Rhodospirillaceae bacterium
GTCCGTATGGACGCCGGACAGTGTCAGGAGCGGTTCGCTCATGCCCCCGCCCCAGCAGGACTGCCCGGACTGCCCGTTCCGCCCCCCAGATAGGCCTGCTGGACGACGTCCGACGCGATCACCGTCTCCGGCTCCCCGTCCGCGACCAGTTGTCCGTTATGCAGGACGACAATCCGGTCGGCGAGAGAACGCACCACGTCCATCTTGTGCTCGACCAGCAGGATCGTCTTGTCGCCGTGATCCTTGATCCAGGCGATGAGGTCGAGGACGATCGGCACCTCGTCGACGCTCATCCCCGCGGTCGGCTCGTCGAACATGAAGACCTCGGGCTCAAGCGCCAGCATCATGGCGACCTCCAGCTTCCGCTGATCGCCATGGGGAAGCGCAGTGACGACCGTCTCCGCGTCGTCGATCAGCCGCACGCGATGGAGATAGTGATCCGCCCGTTCGACGAGTTCCCGGTGGGCCGCGGCGAGGGAGAAGAGGCTCCGCCCCATGCCGGCTCGGGCCTGGACCGCGAGGCGGACGTTCTCGCGCACGGTGAGATTCGGGAACAGGTTTGTCAGCTGGAAGGCGCGCCCGATACCGTGGCGCGCCCGGCCGGAGGCGGACAGGCCGGTGATATCCTCGCCATAGAGGAAAACGCGCCCCGCGCTGGCCTTCAATTGCCCCGAGACGAGATTGAAATAGGTCGTCTTTCCCGCGCCGTTCGGTCCGACGATCGCCGTCGTCGTACCCGGCGCAAAGGCGCAGGATACCCGGTCGACCGCAACATGGCCGCCGAAACGGATCGTCAGGTCGCGCGTCTCCAGGACGGGATGTTCCGGTTGGGTCATGAGCGCGGCACCGGGGGCGGCGACGGTGGAACGGCTGTTGCCGCCGCCCCGCGTCACGACCCTACTTGTCGACCGGGATCTTCATTTCCGAGGCCTTGATCTCCCGCACCAGGACGGGGACCGCCCATTTGACTTTCGGGTCGACCTTGATCTTGAAGTGATACATGACCTGGAGCGCCTGCCCGTCCTCCGGCCGGAATTTCATCGGCCCCTTGGGCGTATCCCATTCCATACCCTTCATGGCGGCTATCAGGTCGTCGGTCTTGGTCGATTTCGCGGTCTTGAGCGCCTTCACGACGGCGAGTGCGGCCGCCATGCCGCCCGCCGTGAAGAAGTCCGGCGGCGACTTGTAGCGCTTGAGGTGGGTCTCCACGAGCCACTTGTTGATCGGGTTCTGGGGGATCTCATAGTAGTAGTAGGTCGCACCCTCCATTCCGGGCACGACCTTGTAGGTCGGCAGGACCGGCAGGATGTGGCCGCCGGCGGACAGCGAAATGCCGAACCGCTCCGGCTTCAGGGCCGAGATCTTGCCGAGCGCGCCGGCCGGGTTGGCGATATAGACCAGGATGACCTTCCGGCCCTTCTTGTCCTTGAGCGCGTTGAAGATGCGCTCCGCCGCCGCCGTGTAGTCGGTCGTCTTCTGCGGTATGAACTCCGTGTGAACAAGGGTCGCACTGGTACCCTCGAGCGCCTTCTTGAAGGCCTTCACCCCGTCATGGCCGAAGGCATAGTCCTCCGCCAGGGTCGCGACATACAGGTCCTCGCCCGGCTTGAGGGCCAGCGCCTGGGCCTGCATGTCCATCGAGGAGTTGCGCGAGGTCTTGAAGATATACTTGCTCGCGTCCTTGCCGGTCAGGCTGTCGGCCACCGCCGGCTCGATGATCAGGATCTTCTTGTATTCCTTAGCGATGGGCAGCAGGGCCTTGGCGACACCGGAGGAGGTCGGGCCGACCGCCAGGACCACGTCGTCGTCGCCATAGGCCTCCGACAGCGCGGCGCGGGCGACGTCGGGTTTGAACTTCGTGTCCTTGTGGATGACGACGATCTTCCGCCCGTTGACCGTCATGCTCCCCTGTGTCGCATATTCGAGACCCAGCATGAAGCCGGTCTCGGACTGCTTGGAGAATATCTGGAACGGGTGCCCGGACGTGCCGTGGATGAGCGCGATCTTGATGTCGTCGTCTGCGGCGGCGCCGGTCGCGCCGAGCGCTCCGACGGCGGCCATGCCGGCCGCGACGAGGGCGATCCTGCCTCGCTGTTTCATGTCTGTCCTCCCAGGATGATCGCAGGCCCGCAGGACGGGCATGTGGCAAGTGTGACCGCTGCGTCCCTGGGCGACAACGGCAAAGCCGCCTCTCAACCTATAGAAAGCGTCCTCCGGGACCGCTGGTGCCGGTCAGCCCCGCCGGAAATCCCGGAAGGCCTCGCGCACGGCGTCGAACACTTCCGTAAGCCCCAGCCCCTTCATCCAGTCCTGCCAGACGAACGCCCAGTCGAGCATCGTGTCGGTGATGGGCCCGCCCGGCAGGGTCTGGGTCCACTTGACGAGGCCCTGGCTGTTGAAGAGCAAGAGGAGCGCTGCGCCGATCAGCATCATGCCCCACGCCCGCCAGGCGGTGTCGCGGTGCATCCCGTGGGTCAGGTCCAGGTCGTCGATATGGCGCGCATGGGGATCGGTGCGGGCCGCGTCCTTGTCTGGAATTCCGTCGCTCATGAGCTCCTCTCCTCCCCTGCCCGTCAGAACTGGAAGTAGATGAAGGGTTCGGCACCGTCCATGCCGAAGGCCTCGATGATCGTCACGACGAGGCCGCAGAACAGCCCCTTGGCCCAGAGCGGCCAGGGATCGAAGCGGCGCTCGATCCGGTTCAGCATGTCCCGCGGCGTGAAGTTGATCGCCAGGCCGACGACGATCAGAAGGATCGGCAGCGGCGCCAGGATGCTGAGCGGCTCCGCCCAGTTGTTGACGAGGCCGGACAGATACATTCCGACCACTTCCATGTCCTTGGCCCGGAAGAATATCCAGGCGAAACAGACGAAGTGGAAGACCAGGATAATCGCGAGTATGGGCGGGCGGATCGCCGGCTGGGCGTGCTTTCGGAGGCCTGTGACCATCCGCTCGGCCGCGAGACCGCCGCCGTGGAGCGCACCCCAGATGACGAATTTCCAGGCCGCCCCGTGCCACAAGCCGCCCAGCAACATGGTGAGGCTGAGATTTACGTAGGTCCGGACCCGCCCCTTCCGGTTGCCGCCCAGCGGGATGTAGAGGTAATCCCGCAGCCAACTGGACAGGGAGATGTGCCATCTTCGCCAGAATTCCGCGATCGAGCGCGACCGGTACGGCTGGTCGAAGTTGCGCGGGAAGCTGTAGCCGAGCAGCGCCGCGACCCCGATCGCGATATCGCTGTAGGCGCTGAAATCGCAATATATCTGAATGGCATAACCATAGACGCCAATCAGAAGCTCGAAGGAGTTGTAGGGCACCGGGTCGAAAAAGACCTTGTCGACGAGATCGACCGCCAGATAGTTCGCGACGATCGCCTTCTTGAAGAGCCCCCAGAG
>CAYGKX010000493.1:0-3381 GCA_964350225.1 uncultured Rhodospirillaceae bacterium
CCGTTCGATGGAAAACGAATGATCTTCGGCGGCTTCGACATCCTGTTCGAAAGCTGAGACTCCCGCTCCCGGGGGTCAGGCAACCGCCGGCGGCGCTTCCGAGGTCTCCTCGACGATCCAGTCGAGGAATGGCTGGTGCCCCCCTTCGATATCGAGGGCCACGACGCACGGCACCTCGTAGGAATGCAGCGCCCGGATACGCGCCGTCGCCTCCTCCACCATGTCGGCGCGCGTCTTCAGGATCATCGCGCATTCCGCATCGTTCTGGATCTCCCCCTGCCAACGATAGATCGACCGGATCGGCGGCAGGATGTTGGCGCAGGCGACGAGCCGTTCGTCGACCAGGGTTCTGGCGATCTCGACGGCCTCGTCCGCCGAGCCGACGGTGACGTACAGCAGGCAGGCGGTCATCGTGGCTTCCTCCAACATGTCAGACAGAAGGCCGCGCCAGGCCGTGGGGATCGACTTTTGCATCAAGCGCGGTTACTATGCCTCTCAAATAAAATGAAATAACACGAAAGCGATCCTTCCCGCAGAACCGTTCAAGCGGTCATGGGCAGATCCGGTCGACGGGCCTGATGGATCGTATCGTCCATCGAAGCCGCGCTCAACGGCGTGGCGGCAAGGGTTGGGGTTATGACGGTGATGCTGGCATTGCGCGGCAAGCTGCCCGCGCATTCGAACGATAATTGCGGCCTTCAACCGACCGGCGCGCAGCGGGCCTGGCTGAAACGCGGGCTGAACCAACCCGGCGGAAAGCTGCCTCTGTTCGACCGAGACGGGCGTAAGGTCAATCTTCGAACGGTGAACAGCTGTATCGAAGCGGGCTGGGCGGAACCCTGGTTCGCCAATCCCATCAAACCCGACTGGAAGGTCTGCAAGCTAACGCGGGCCGGCCGCAGGATCCTGGCGCAGGACGGCACCTGAGGCGACCGGCCCCCATTCGCGTCATCTTTGCGCCCAGCTATACGGCCGCCCGGTCCTCCAGCGAGATGCCGTAGGCCGTCCGATCGCCCTGCTGGTCGACTGTGCGGAAGGCGCCCTCCGCCTCAACGCTGTCGTAATATTCCTTCAGCCGCCCGCCAGACAGGGCACGGGCGCGGGCAACCCGGTCGGCCAGAGGGGCGGGATCCGCTTCGGCCAGTACCGCCCGGTGCGCCGTCTGCCAGGCGCGGAAATCGTCGGACTGCGCGACCGCCTCGTCACCGATCAGCGCATAGGCCCGGGTCCGCGCCTCGCGTCCGCGAATGACGATCTCGCCGAGTTCCAGGTCTGGACCTGTGCCTCCGTCTTGCCGCCGATGATGATGTCGACGCCGAACTCCTTCGTGGCTCCCTCGAGGCGCGAGGCAAGGTTCACTTCGTCGCCGAGCGCCGAATAGTCGAAGCGCATGTCGGACCCCATGTTGCCGACACTGCACGGTCCCGTATTGATTCCGATGCCAATGCGGATCGGCGGGAGCTGGCCTTCCTGCTGCATCGCCTGGTTGAAGTCGACCAGGGCGGCCCGCATGGCCAGCGCCGCCCGACAGGCGCGCTCGGCATGGTCCGGCAGCTCCAGCGGGGCATTCCAGAAGGCCATGACACTGTCGCCGATGTATTTGTCGATCGTCCCGCCATGTTCGAGGATGACGTTGCTGATCGGGGTCAGGAAGCGGTTGATGAACCGCGTCAGTGTCTGCGCGTCCATGGTTTCCGAAATCTTCGTGAACCCCCGGATATCGGTGAAGAGGACACTCAATTCGCGCAGCTCTCCGCCCAGGACCAGACGGTCCGGCCGGTCCGCCAGCTGTTCCACCAGGGCCGGCGACATATAGCGGCTGAAGGCGCGCCGGATGTTGTCCTTGCTCTGGGACTCGCGGAGATAGTTGAAGCCCGCGAGTACCATGAAGACGAATGTCACCGTGATCGCCGCGAATGTGACGTCGATCAGGAGCTTCAGTTCCAGAAAGGCGTAGAAAGCGGCCCCGAACAGCGCCGCCAGAACGGCCATCCCGGCGAGCATCGTCTTCATCGGCCCCAGAAGCGGGAGGAAGACGATCATCAGGAGGCTCAGGATCACCGTGACGTAGAATTCGGCGGCATCGGCATAGGCGGGCCGCTGGATGTAATCCTTGAAGAGGATGTTCTCCAGCACCATCGCGTGCATCTCGACCCCGGGCACAGAGCGTTGGAGGGGCGTCGCCTTGATGTCGAGCAGACCCGCCGCGGATGCCCCGACGATCGCGAGGCGCCCGCGCAGACGAGCCGCCGGGACGCGCCCCTTGATCACATCGACCGCCGACACGTACCGCGCCGGGTCGTGATAGGAGAAATTGATCCAGATACGTCCGCCGGCATCGGTGGGAATGAGTTGCCCGGCGAGAATGATCCCGGCGATGCCGTTGGCGTCCGACTTGATGACGGCCGTGCCGCCGCCCGTCGCGACCCTCAGAAGCTCGAGCGCGAGCGGCAGCAGTATCTTGTCGCCATGCCCGTAGGCCGCCGGCAAGCGCCGGACGACACCATCGAACTCAGGATAGTGGGTCAGCAATCCGGTGCCGGCGGCCGCTTTCTCCAGCGCCCTGACGTTATGCAGTATGCCCGGCGCCTGGATGAGGAATGGCAGCGGGCTCGGTCCGAGGATGGCGACGGGCGGCGTCTTGCCTCGCCCGTTCTTGCCCGACGGGGCGGTCGGCAAGATCGCCTCGCCCAGGACGACGGCGATCCCGCCCATCGCCGTCGCGAACGCCTTATCGTTGTCGGGCAGCTTGAGAAGTTCGGCTTTCAGGGCCGCGGGAAGTGTGGCTTCCCGGGCGAAGACGTCCGGTGAGGTCCGATCGGGTTCGGGGAACATGACGTCGAACGCGACTGCGGGCGTTCCGGCCGCCCGTAGACGCCGGAGCAGTTCGGCAAGCCGTGTTCGGGGCCAGGGCCACTGTCCGAGTTCCTTCAGGCTCTTCTCGTCGATGTCGACGATGACCACCGGACGCTGGGTGTTCTGCGAGGGCTGAAGCGAGAGATACAGATCGAAGAATTTGACCCTGGCCAGCTGGACCACGTTGGGATCGGCGATCCTGACCGCCAGCATGATCGCGAGGGCGGCCGCGGCGGCAACCCGCTCGATCGTCGAGTTGGCGACGATCGTGCGCCATAGGCGCCGCGGCCATAGTGCCCGTGTCGCTGACATATCTCCCGTTTTTACCGTCCGTGACCGGTCCCGTTATTGTTTGCCCGGCGGCAGTCCGTTTTCGTCGCGGTTGTTCTTCAGCCCTGGCGGCAGATTGTTGTAGTCCAGCCCCGGCGGCAGCCCCTTCGGTGTCTCGATCGGCGAGAACCCGTCCCCGGCTGGTGGCGGCGGTGGTGGTGGTGGCGGTGGCGGTGGAGCGCTGGGCCGCAACGG
>CAYGKX010000494.1:0-3370 GCA_964350225.1 uncultured Rhodospirillaceae bacterium
CGCCGGACTGGTCCCGCGGCTACACCTCGATCTATGCGGCCCAGTCGGGCGAGGACGAGGCGGCGGCGGGCTGAGACGAAGCCGGGCACACCCGCCGGCCGCGAGGTTCTCCATGCCCACCGTCGAGGGCCAGGGGCAACAGTCTTCTGCCCTCGGTTGATGGTCCCGTGTTTGCCTAAGCCGGGGATGGCTGATAAATGATTCCGGAACATAAAAACGTGTCGGCCTGACTATTGCCGACAGGGAGGCTGGCCGGATGGTCAAGATAACGCCGAAGACGACCGTAAAGCAGCACCTTCAGGCAGACTGTCCCAGCCATTCCCGGGCCGACGTCTCGGTTCGCGATGTCGGGTTGGTCATCGACGAGCCCGAGGCGCGCGGTGGGACGAACATGGGGCCATCGCCCACGGAGACGGCCATTGCCGCACTCGTCGGCTGCACCAACGTCATCGGCAACAAGGTCGCCCACAAGCTGGGCCTCGACATCTCGAACCTGCAGGTGTCCGCCGAGGCAGACTTCGACCGCCGGGGCGTCACCCTGACCGAGGAAATCGACGTCCCCTTCCCCCGGATCCTGCTGCGGATCGAACTCGATACCGATGCGTCGCAAGCCGAGATCGACAACATGGCGGCGGAGGTCGCGAAATATTGTCCGGTGGCGAAGGTGTTTCGCCAGGCCGGGACCATAATCGACGAAGAATGGGTCATCCGGTCCTGACGGCCGGTTAGACCTGCAAGAAAAAGGCCTGATCGACAGGCCGCAAAAATAGGGAGGCATGAAATGAAGACGCCCGGACTCCGTGTGTTTGCAAGCGGCGTGACCGCCGCCGTCGTCCTGTTGGCGGGCGCGTCGGCCGCCTGGTCCGCGCCCAAGATCATCAAGCTCACCGCGATCGACGGCTATCCCGCGCGCGCCATGTGGGTGAAGGAATTCTCCAACTTCTTCATTCCCAAGGTGAACGAGAAGCTGGCCAAGACCGGCAAATACAAGATCGAGTGGAAAGAGGCCTACGGCGGCACCATCGTGAAGCCGAAGGGCGTGCTTGAGGGGATCAAGCTGGGCCTGGGCGACATCGGTATCGTCACGACCATCTTCCACAACTCGAAACTGCCCAGCCAGGCGATCTCGGCGGTCACGCCGTTCATCGCCCCGGATGCCCGGGTCGTGGCGAAGGCCGTCGACGAGATCGCCAAGGAATACCCGCAGATGGCGCGGGAGCTCGACAAGCAGAACCAGGTCTATCTGGCGACCGGCGTCGTGCTGGACACCTATCAGATCTTTTCGAAGGACTCGGTCTCGTCCCTCAAGGACATGAAGGGCGCGAAGGTGGCCGGCGCCGGCTACAACATGCGCTATGTCGAGGGCCTGGGCGCCGTCGGCGTCCGGGGCGGCCTGACCAACTTCTATTCCATGCTCCAGACCGGCGTCGTCAGCATGGCGATGCTGTGGCCGGAGGCGGCGAAGACCTTCAAGATCGCCGAGGTGGCGCCCTTCATGCTGAAGGCCGACTTCGGCGCCGTGAACACCAAGACGGTGACCATCAACAAGCGGGTCTGGAAGAGGCTGCCGGCCGAGGTGAAGACGGCCATTCTGCAAACGGCTGTCGAGTACCGCGACCACGTCGCCAACGAAGCCATGAAGCGCGCCGCGGCGAGCCTTGCGAAGTTCAAGGCGGACGGCGGCAAGGTCGTCGTGCTGACCGAAGCCCAGCGCAAGGCCTGGGCGGACAGCATGCCGAACATCGCCGTGAAATGGGCGCAGGACCTGGACAAGAAGGGCGCCCCCGGCAGCGCCATGCTCAGGGCCTATATCGCCAAGCTGAAGGCGGCCGGCTTCACCCCGCTGCGCGACTGGGCGGCCGAACTGCCGAAATAGGCCGCGACCGCCGGACAGGGTACGGCCCGTGAAGCGGCTGATTGGGGCGGTCGACCTCGTCTATCGGGTGCTGGGTAAGGCATCGCGGGGCGTTAATGCCGTCGGGACATTGATGGTCCTCGGGCTGGTCGCCGTCGTGAATTACGACGTCGTCGCCCGGGGCGCCTTCAATGCCCCCTTTCGCGGGTCGGTCGAACTCGTCCAGTTCTCCATCGTC
This sequence comes from uncultured Rhodospirillaceae bacterium, assembly GCA_964350225.1. Classification (GTDB taxonomy): domain Bacteria; phylum Pseudomonadota; class Alphaproteobacteria; order Bin65; family Bin65; genus CAYGKX01. The sequence continues at coordinate 2,094 of CAYGKX010000494.1, forward strand.
CTGATCGTCTTCCTGCAATTGCCCGACGTGGTCCGGTCGGGGCGCCTGACCCGTTCCGAGGGCCTGCTGCTGGTCTTGGGGACGTCGCGCCCGCGCTTCACCAGCATTCTCCGCCGGATCATCGACCTCGTTTCCGCCATCCTGATGCTCCTGATCGCGATCACGATGTGGCCGGAGTTCGTCGAGGCCTGGGAGACGAACGACTTCTTCGGCACGCCGGGCATCTTCACGGCGCCCTGGTGGCCGGTGAAACTGGCGATCTTCCTCAGCGCGGTGATGTGCTTTCTGCTCTGGATGGCCAAGGCCTGCGGTGGCCATGCGGGCGGCAATCATCCGGATGGCAATCTTCCGGACGGGCGGGCCGGAGGCGACGCCGACATGCGGGACGGCTGATGTCGCCGGTCGAAATCGGGGCGCTCTCCGTCGTCGCGATCGTCATCCTGATCTATGTCGGGGTCTACATCCCGATCGCGCTCGCCGTCGTGTCCTTCGTCAGCGTCTGGCTGATGCGCGACGATTTCCAGCTGTCGATGAACCTCCTGAAGGTCGCGATCGGCGACAGCGTCACCGAATATACCTTCGCGACGATCCCGCTCTTCACCTTCATGGGGCTCCTCGTCTCCTCGGCCGGGCTCGGGCGCGACATCTACGAGGTGATGAACGCCGCCTTCAACCGGGTGCGGGGCGGCATCGGCATGGCGACGGTCGGGGCCAACGCAGCCTTCGCGGCCGTCACCGGGTCCTCGATCGCCTCCGCGTCGGTCTTCACCAAGGTCTCCGTGCCGGAGATGCTGCGCTACGACTACAACAAGCGCTTCGCCGTCGGCGTCGTCGCGGGCTCGTCGGTGCTGGGGATGATCATCCCGCCCAGCGCGATGCTGATCATCTATTCCTTCGTCGCCGAGCAGTCGGTCGGTGACATGTTCCTGGCGGGTATCGGTCCGGGCCTCCTGCTGTCCGCCGCCTTCATTCTGGCGATCTTCGCCATGGGCCGGCTGACGCCCCGCTTCGTGGGCGGCCCATCGGGTGGCCAGGACGCCGGCGCCGTGCGGGACACGCCGGCGATGACGGGGCTGGAGGTCCTGAGCAAGACCCTGCCGCTCGCGGGGTTCATGGTCGCCGCCCCCGGCGGGATCTACACTGGCTGGCTGACCCCGGTCGAGGCCGGTGCCGCCGGGTCCGCCGTCGCCCTCGTCGTCGCGCTCGCCCGGCGCAGCATCGGCCTCCGGGACTTCTGGCACGCCCTGCTGGAGACCGGCCACATCACGGCGGCGATC
>CAYGKX010000495.1:0-3358 GCA_964350225.1 uncultured Rhodospirillaceae bacterium
CCGTAGCAAAGCGGTTGCGCAACCCTGCCCAGGCGGCCGTCGCCGAACCGGATGCGGCGGGCCAGCGGATCGAGCAGGAAGCACAAGAGCAGGATGGCCAGGGCGATCCGGCTGACGGAGGAGCCGAACAGCACGCCGACAAAGGCGCAGGCGAGCCAGATGACACCGCCGCCGATAATGCCGATCGCGCCGAAGTTGAACGAGCGGCCGGTCGCGACGAAGCCCACGAAATTCACCAGCATGTACATGCCGACAATGGCGCCGAGCGCGATGTTGAGCTGGGTCAGCCCGATCTCCGCGCCGTTCAGGAAGACGACGGCGGCGCCGAGGGCGGCAACGAGCAGGCAGGACGGCGCGAACAGGCCGCTCCGGTCGCCGATCCCGCCGCGCGGATCCTTCTCCTCGCGGCTGTTGGCGGCCAGGCGCCACAGGACGACGACGCCGGCAATCCACAGAAGGACGACTGTCAGGAGGGTCCAGGTGTCCTTGGCGTTGGCGAGGCTGCGCGCGGCGATCCAGTAGACCGCGAGCGCCGGTGCCGCGAGCGAGGCAACCACCAGCCAAAGGTGCCGCGGCCGGATTGCCTCCAGGACCCAGCCGAGCGCGAACGCGACAGCCACGATGTAGAACAGTTTCTGCTTCGATGCGACGGCGGGCCAGCGGATACCCTCAAGCAGCCAGTAGGCGAGCAGCCAGGCGATGCAGATCGCGAGTACGGCCCAGCGTTCGCCATGAACGCGGCCGCCCGCGAGCCGGATGAGAAGGACGAGGACCAGACCGAGGACAAGCGGGATATAGCCCCCGGTAACCGCCGGATCCTGCAGAAGCGCGCTCAAGCGCGGCCTCCCGCCGAACGGCCGAGGTGCCGCCTGCGCGAACCCATGCCCATACTCATCCCTCCATCCCCTCTATGGGTGCACCGGGATCCCGGCGTCGGCGAACGATATGGAGCCGTTGGTCGGACGCTGCAATCAAAGTTCCGTGAATAGTCTTGACCGAAACGAGAGGACGCCCGGTTGCTATGGCGCCCTGACGATGGCAAGGCCCAGGGCCATGCCCGCGGCCGTCCCGGCGACGGCGATGCCGAGGGCGATCCAGGGAAGGCGGGCGCCGCCCGTCGGTGCCCGCCAGATCGCCCAGCCGCCAAGCAGGGCACCGGCCAGCCCCAACGGCAGCGGCACGATCAGCGCCCCCGCCGCCAGCAGGATGGCGACGACGGACAGGACGCGGGAGAGCCGGGGATCGGTCACGGAACGGGCCATGGCCGAAGATAACGTCGCGGCGCGGCCCCTTGGCAAGCCCGGTCCGCCGAGAGACAGCAAAAAGAAAGCCCCGCCTGGGAGGGCGGGGCTGAGTGGGATCTGGGGAGAGAGATAGGGAGGAGGTTGCCTCGGCAACCTGAGATCCTTTCTACAGGCCTCCGCCGAAGCTGACTGTGACGGCCGTCACACCCCGGCAGAATTTCGTCGCAGAGGGACGGACGCGACGATGGCCTCGAGCCTGTGGAGCGGGGCGTGGTTCCGCATCAGGGTCAGGGGGACGGAAAAATGGCCGCGGTCCCAGAGGAACAGGTTCTCGGGCGGCAGGCCCCAGCCGTCGACCAGCGCCTTCCCGCTGTCGTAGGGCGTTACGGTGTCGCGGGTCCCCAGGATCGACACGATGCGCTCCGCCGGGACCACCGGCCCCTCCGTCGGCGCGAGGAGCGGCAGATAGCGACCCAGCAGTTCCTCCGTCCAGCCAGCCGCCTCCGCCGATTCCCGCAAACGCCATAGCCTGCCGATGCTTCCCCGCAACACGGCCTCTTCCAGGCGTCCGCAATGGGTCACGAGGAACAGGGCGTCGGGTCGCAGGCGGTCCGGCCAGGCGCGCGCCCGGTCGGCCGCCAACTGCGCGGTCAAGGCCCCCAGGCTGCAGCCGCCGATCGCAACCGGCGCGTTCGAATTGGCGCGGCACCAGTCCATGAGAACACCCCATTCCCGGACGGCGCCCACGAACAGGTCGAGCGCCCCCAGCGGGATTGTCGCGACAAGCTCCTCCCCGCCATAGCGGCCGGGCGGAACCCTCCGGCCGTGCCACGGCGCCTCCGGCCGGACGACCCGGAAGCCAAGCCGTACGAGCGCCTCGATCTCGTCGACCAGCCCGTGCCAGTGGTCGAACTCCACGCAGACGCCGTGGCCGAAGATCAGGGTCGGCGGATCGACGGCACCGTGAGGCTCGAGCACGCGGGCATAGACCTGGTCTCCCAATCGTGCGGAGGGTGAGGGGAAGCGCAGCCAGTAATGGTCGCCGACCTCGCCGGGCACCTTGTGGGACGTCTCGATCGCGGGCAGGGGATCGGGCAGTGCGAAGGGGGTTACCGGGTCGTCGATGCCCTCGCCATATGCCGCCGCGGCGTCCGACGGCGACGGGACCGCGCGTTTGACAAGCGGCACCTCCCGCCGCGCCAGGAAGCGGAAATGGCGGCGGGTCGCGTTGTAGCGATGCCGTGCGTCCCGCCGGCCCTGCTCCGCCGCGACGAGGAGCGCGTCGCCGGGCCTCTCCGGCGCGAACAGGGCTTCCTGCCAGACCGTTTCCGCCGCCAGCGCCGAGGCGCGCGCGGCCTCGAACTTCGCCAGCGCCCGTTCCAGCTTCGCGCGGTCCCTCGGGCGGGGGGCGACGGGCACGGCCGCATAGAAACGGTCGACAGACCCCTCCGCCGCCCGTGCGGCCGCCCACAGGCGCGACAGGGGAAAGACCCAGCGGGACAGGGCCCACAACGCCGTCCGGTCGAACCAGGGCCGCGCAACGGCGCCGCCCAGCGGCGTGCGCAAGAGGCGCGCGGAGCCTTTCTCCGCCGGAAGCCGGGCTGTCACGCGCGTGTCGGAAGCGGTGGAAGTCATTCAGGCACGACGCTTGCCAATACAAGCGGCCAGCTTGCCCGAGCTGGCTTCGATTGGAAACGCAATCGGGGGTTCGTTCTACCTTGCAGCGTTAGCGCTGCGGCTTTGGACAGGAGGCTCGCGGAGGCCTGTGCCTGGCGTCCGATCCTTCGACAGGCTCAGGATGAGGGTTGCTCTGACTTGAAAACTACCCGGCTCCCCTCATCCTGAGCCTGTCGAAGGATGCGATGACGCGCTCAGTCCCCTGTCCCCACACTCTCCAATGCCCACTGCGAGCACCTCACGGCGAACCCGGGCATCACTCCTCCGCCGCCGCCCCCAAGCCCTCCAGATAGCGAAACACCTCCGTGTGGTCGCTGCCGGGCAGGGCGTCGTCGGCGTCCCGCCACAGCGCGGCGGAGGTGGCGCCGATCCGGTGGGGCGTTCCGGCCGCCGCGACCGCCTCGTGGAAGAGCGCGAGGTCCTTGGCCATGAGCGCG
>CAYGKX010000496.1:0-1066 GCA_964350225.1 uncultured Rhodospirillaceae bacterium
TTCTCGTCGCGCATCCGCGCCGTGCAGCCCTCGAGATAGGTCACGTAGGAGCCCTTCTCGGCGATGATCAGCGTCCGCTCGAACTGCCCGGAATTCTTCTCGTTGATGCGGAAATAGGTCGACAGCTCCATCGGGCAGCGCACGCCCTTGGGCACGAAGACGAAGGAGCCGTCGGAGAACACGGCAGAGTTCAACGTCGCAAAGAAGTTATCCGTGTAAGGCACGACAGAACCGAGATATTGCCGCACGAGCTCCGGACAGCGCTCCAGCGCCTCGGAGATCGAGCAGAAGATGATCCCCTGGTCTTCGAGCTGCTTCTTGTAAGTCGTGGCGACGGAAACGCTATCGAAGACCGCATCGACCGCGACGGCCGGCCGGCCCTCGGTGACACCGGCCAAGATCTCCTGCTCCTTCAACGGGATGCCAAGCTTCTCGTAGGTCTCCAGAAGTTTGGGGTCGACCTCGTCCAGGCTCTTCGGCCCGTCCTTGTCGGATTTGGGGGCCGCGAAGTAGTACGCGTCCTGGTAGTCGATCGGCGGATAGCCGACCTTCGCCCAGTCAGGCTCCTCCATCGTCAGCCAGTGACGATAGGCCTTCAGCCGCCACTCGAGCATCCATTCGGGTTCGTTCTTCTTGGCCGAAATGAAGCGGACGATGTCCTCGTTCAGCCCCTTCGGGGCCGTTTCCATCTCGATCTCGGTCTCGAAACCGTATTTGTACTTCCCGAGGTCGCGGACCTGTTCGACGGTTTGCGTATCGGCCATGCCTGGCTCTCTTCCCTACTCTCTACTTCTCTCGTGCCGCCGGCGCTATTTGGCCGGCTGAACGGCCGGTTCGCCGGACGTCTCGAAGGTCATCGACGGCAACGCCATGTCGGCGAGGCTGACGCTGGACAGCGCCCCGCGGATGACCGAGTTGACCTTGTTCCAGTTGCCGCGCATGGGGCAGAGGCTTTCGACGGAGCAATCGTCCTCCGCCTCCTCGACACAGGAAGTCAGCGCGACCGGTCCTTCCAGTGCGCCGACAATCTCCAGCACGGAGATATTTTCCGGCGCGCGGGCGAGGG
>CAYGKX010000496.1:1076-3335 GCA_964350225.1 uncultured Rhodospirillaceae bacterium
GGTATAGCCGCCATTGACGCCCCGATGCGAGGTCAGGACCCGCGCCCTGGCGAGTTCCTTCAGAAGCTTCGAAACCGTCGGGAGCGGTACGGCGCTGTCCTGGGACAACTGCGGCGCTGTCACGAGCCTGCCGGGATCGCGCGCCATCTGGGCCAGCACGACCACCGCATAATCCGTGATCCGGTTGAGCTTCAGCATCGAAAACGCCTTGTTTTCCGCGCCGTTCCGGAAACCGGACCGGCTTTGTCCTGTTACCTACATCGCCGGCGGACAAAATCAAGACATTTCCGGTGCTGTATTGTTGCGCAGCCCCCTCAGCGGCGCATACCGCCCGTCACCTGCGCGAGAAGAGTGTCGGCGTCCTCCGGCAGTTCATTACCGCGCCATGCGACATGCTGGTCCGGCCGGACCAGCACCAGATCCCGTTCGTAAAGATCCCGCAACGCGTCGCCGGGCACATCCCGTGTCGACAATGGCACCCCGCGCTTTTTCGCCGCCCCGATGAGCGGGTCCGTGGAGGTGGCGGAGCCGCCCAGCCGCAAGAGGGTAAAGCCGCGTCCCAGCAGGTCGAAGAGGGACGCACGCGCGCCGTCGCCGTCGGAGACCCAGGCATGGGGCGTCCGCCCGCCGGGTACGGACGACGGGACGTAGATCGCGGGGTCGTCCGCCGGCGGGGCGCCACCATCGCCGACGACGACCGGCGAACCGTCGTAGCGCGCGCCCAACTGGATGCCGATGGAGGCAAACTCCTCGCCAAAACCCGCCAGATACGCGCCGGCGGCCTTGCGGGCGGACACAGCCTCGGGCAGGTCCGATTCCATGTCGGGGCCGAGCGGGATGTCAGCGACATTCCGTGCCAGCTTGTGGGCCGCACCCGTATTGCGCAGGGCGATGGGGCGGCGTTCGACCTCGTAGCTCGCCACGAGATCCGATCCCGCCCAGCCTTGAATATCTGCCGCGAGCTTCCAGGCGAGGTTCGCCGTGTCGTCCAGCCCGGTATTCATGCCGAAGCCGCCTGTCGGGGTGAAGAGGTGTACGGCGTCGCCGGCCAGAACCACCCGCCCCTTCTGGAAAGTGTCGGCGACGAGTGCGAGCCCTCCGGTCCAGGGCTGATTGCCGACGACCTCTACGTCGACAGGTTCTCCCGCCGCCGCCTGAACGATCGAGACGAGCCGCGCATCGTCGAGCGACTGTCCTTCGAGAAGCCGCCCGTGAAGCAGAAAATCGTCCTTGCCGTCGAGCGCCACCAATGCGGCGATGACCTCGTCGTTGATCGCCCAGTATTGCCAGCCGCGCCGCTTGAGGACCCCCCGATGCAATGCCGGTACGCGAACATGGCTCGCCAGCATGTCGCGGCCGAAGAATATCTGGTCGAGCCCGCCCTCCCCGGAAAAGCGGATACCCAGGCGCTTCCGCGTCTCGCTGCTGCCGCCGTCACACCCGACCAGCCATTGGCTCGTCACTGTTTCGGCGGCCTGGCCGTCGGCCCGCTCGATCCGCGCTACGACCCTGTCGCCCACATCGGTAAAGCCGGTGCAAGTCCAGCCGTACCGCATCTCGACATTCGGCAGGGTCGCGAGATGCTCGAACAGAAAGGTCTCGACATACATCTGGTTGGCGCGGTGGATCGGCTCCGGCACCTGATCCAGCGTATCGGCCGCCGCCAGCGCCGCCCGCTTTTCGGCGGACGAGGGCATGGGCAGCCGGGCCAGGAGATGGCTGTTGAAACGGCTGAAATACAGGACATCCGTTGGCCAGTCGTCCGGCAGGCCGAGCCGCCGGACGTCTTCGGCGATGCCCAGCCGGCGGTAATGCTCCATCGTACGCGCATTATGAGTGTTGCCCTTCGGGTGCCAGCGGACCTTCGGTTCGCTGTTGACGACGACGCAACGGACCCCCCAGGCGTCCAGCTGCATGGCCAGCAACATGCCGACGGGCCCCCCGCCGACAATCGTTACCGGTGCGGTCAGTTCGCCGCGCGACATGATGGGCCCCTCCTCGTTTCCCCGAACCGGTCCTGCCGAGTTTCGGCGACACCGGGCAACGGCGAGTCGTAAAGGCAACATGTGGAAAGCTCAAGCACCGGGCCCGGCCGGGCCGTCGGCATCGCGGCACATCCAAATGCGGGACCTGCGGGTAACATCCAGGTAAGGATACGGCAACTAGACTGGCGCCGGACAGCTGCCGCCGGATTCGGTGGTGTAGCCGATCCAGTGCGGACGAAATGACGACACTGAATGTCAATCTGAGCCCGACACT
>CAYGKX010000497.1:0-3326 GCA_964350225.1 uncultured Rhodospirillaceae bacterium
CTCGACCGAGGTCGCACCCTTCGGCGGCGTCAAGGAAAGCGGCATCGGCCGCGAAGGCTCGAAATACGGCATCGAGGACTATCTGGAGATCAAGTATCTGGCGATTGCGGGCATGTGACCCCGGGAAAGGGGCGAGGGGCACGTCGCTTGGTGTGAATTCCTTTCATCCAAACGAAAACGGGCCGCCACCTGGATCTCCCAGGGGCGGCCCGTTCGAATGTCGTCTTTCCGGTTTCGCCTAGCGCGAATAGAACTCGATGACGAGGTTCGGTTCCATCTCGACCGGGTAGGGCACATCGGCCAGCTGCGGGCCGCGGACGAAGGTGCCGCGCATCTTGTCGTAGTCGACTTCCATATAGTCCGGCACGTCGCGGTCGGCGGCGGCGGCGGCCTCCAGAACCATCGGCAGCTCGCGCGACTTCTGGCGCACCTCGATCACGTCACCGTCCTTGACCATGTAGGACGGGATGTTGACCCGCTTGCCGTTGACCATGATGTGGCCGTGGTTGATGAACTGGCGCGCGGCGAAGACGGTCGGGACGAACTTCAGGCGATAGACCACCGCGTCCAGGCGCCGCTCCAGAATCTCGATCAGGTTTTCGCCGGTGTCGCCGCGCTTCCGCGTCGCGGTCTCGTAGTAGCGGCGGAACTGGCGCTCGGTGATGTTGCCGTAATAGCCCTTGAGCTTCTGCTTCGCCTGCAGCTGGACGCCGAAGTCCGACAGCTTGCGGCGGCGCGCCTGGCCATGCTGGCCCGGGCCGTACTGGCGGCGGTTGACGGGGCTCTTGGAGCGGCCCCAGAGATTCACGCCCAGGCGGCGGGAAATCTTTTCCTTGGATGCGATACGCTTGCTCATCGCGTCTATGTCCTTTCCCGGATCGACCCCGTTGCCGGCACCTTGCCGGCCGGTCCGTCCGATGTGGTTGGTGTCCGGCTAGGCCTTCGCGACGCGCCCGGTCTCACGACCGCGGAATGCCAAACGAAGACGGGGCCGCACACCGAGGTGCGACCCGCGTTCACCGAAGTGGCGCGGAGTATAGTCGGGGCGACCCTGCTGTCAAACCTTTTAGCCCGTTGAAATCAGGCCTCTTCTTCCGGGCGCGCGCGGCGGCGGCGGAGCCGCGACAGATCGGCGACGACACCGCGCAGGGTGCGCACTTCGGGTTCCGTCAACTGGGCGCGATGCAGGATGTTGCGCAGGTTGCGGACCATCGTCGGGCGCTTGTGAGGCGGGTGGAGGAAGCCCGATTCGTCGAGCTCCCCCTCCAGATGCTCGAACAGGCGGAAGAGGTCCTCGCGATTCGCCCGCGGCGTCGTTCCCCCGGCTTCTTCGGTGCCGGGGATGATCGCCGCCTCGCGCGTGGCGTCGGCCGCCGCCAGCCGTGCCATCCGCCACTCCCAGGCGACGAGCAGGACGGCCTGGGCGAGGTTCAGGGACGAGAAGCCGGGATTGAGGGGCGCTTCCAGGATCTTGTCGGACAGGGCGACGTCGTCGTTGGCGAGACCCTTGCGCTCCGCCCCGAACAGGAGGCCAATCCGCTCGCCGCGCGCCTCGCATGCCAGGAACTCGCGGGCGGCGCCGCGCGGGCTCACAACCTCCTTCAGCATGTCGCGGGGGCGGGCCGTCGTCGCGTAGACCACGTTGAGGTCGGCCAGGGCGTCTTCGGTCCGGTCGTACAGGCGGGCGGCATCAAGCACCATCGTCGCGCCGGAGGACGAGGCGACCGCCTTCTCGTTCGGCCAGCCGTCGCGCGGCCGGACGATGCGCATTTCTGTCAGCCCGCAATTCAGCATGGCGCGCGCACAGGCGCCGATATTCTCGCCCAGCTGCGGCTCGACCAGCACGACCACCGGGCCGCCGTCGAGGTCGGAGCTGCTCCGTCGGTCCGTTCCCGCCATGATCTAGTGCACAGCCTGAATTTTCGCCTGTAACAGCTTGTAATAAATAGCGTCGTGAAGCGCCTCATAGGATGCGTCGATGATATTGGGCGAAATCCCGACGGTCGACCAGCGGCGGCCCTGGCCATCGGTCGATTCGATCATCACCCGGGTCACCGCCGCCGTGCCCGCCTGAGGCGTCAGGATGCGCACCTTGTAGTCGGACAGGCGCATGTCGGCGATCTCGGGATAGGCCGCGATGAGCGCCTTGTTCATGGCGTGCGACAGGGCGTCGACCGGGCCGTTGCCCTCGCCGACCTCCATGAACTCGTCATCGCCGACACGGATCTTGGTGACCGCCTGAGAGATGGTGATGAGCTTGCCGCGCGCGTTCCAGCGCCGCTCGATGTCGACCCGGAAGCTCTCCATCTCGAAATAGGTCGGCAGGCCATGGAGGATCGAGCGGGCCAGGAGCTCGAAGCTCGCCTCGGCGCCGTCATAGGCATAGCCGTCATGCTCCCGCGCCTTCACGTCCTCGACCAGCCGGTTGACCTTCGGGTTGTCGGGATCGACCTCGATGTCCGCCTCGGCGAGGCGGGACAGGATATTCGACTTCCCGGCCTGGTCGGAAACGACGATATGCCGATGATTGCCGACCAGCGCCGGCTCGACATGCTCGTAGGTGCGGGGGTCCTTCTGGACGGCGGAGACATGGAGCCCGCCCTTATGGGCGAAGGCGCTTTCCCCGACATAGGGCTGGTTGCGCGCGGGCGATTGGTTCAGAAGCTCGAAGAGTTTCCGCGAGACGTGGGTGATCTTGGCCGGCTGTTCGTCGGAGTCGCAGGTCTCGAAGTCCGTCTTCAGCTTCAGGCTCGGGATCAGCGAGATCATGTTGGCATTGCCGCAGCGCTCGCCCAGGCCGTTGATCGTGCCCTGGACCTGCCGCGCGCCGGCCATCACGGCCGCCAGGGAGTTGGCGACAGCGTTCTCGGTGTCGTTATGGGCGTGGATGCCCAGATGTGTGCCCGGGATATGGTCGGTGACCTCGCCGACGATGCGGCCGATCTCGTGGGGCAGGGTGCCGCCGTTCGTGTCACAGAGGACGACCCAGCGGGCACCGGCAGCGTGGGCGGCCTTGATGCAGTCGAGCGCGAATTCACGGTTCGCCTTATAGCCGTCGAAGAAATGCTCGGCATCGAAGAGGGCCTCGCCGGCGCGTGCCTTCGCATGGGCGACACTCTCGGCGATCATGTCGATATTCTCCGACCGTGGGATGCCCAGGGCGAGGTCGACATGGAAATCCCAGGTCTTGCCGACCATGCAGATCGCCGGTGCCCGGCTGTCGATCAGGGCGGCCAGTCCAGGGTCGTTGGCGGCGCTCCGGCCCGGCCGGCGGGTCATGCCGAAGGCGGTGAAGGTCGCCCGGGACAATTTCGGCGGATCGGCGA
>CAYGKX010000498.1:0-3317 GCA_964350225.1 uncultured Rhodospirillaceae bacterium
GGCGGGACGGATGAGCCGGCGGGCGGGCGTGGCGGGTGCGGGTGCCCGGGGGCAGGCGGGGGCAGGGCCGGAAGGTGTCGTGTGCGGCATGGCGATCGGTTCGGTCAGAGGTCACGATGGTCGCCGGGGGTTCCGGCAACCGTTGGCCCGTGGCATACGCCATCTGTGGCGAAACGCCTGTGACCTAGATCACACACCGTGAAGCAATGACGTCTATCGCCGCCGCCCGGGGCGCGAAGGCGCAGCGGTCGCCCCGCGCCAGGCCGCAGACGATGCGGCCGGAACCGGACAGACCGAACCAGGAAGAGGCGGCAACGGGGAAAGGCCAGAGCGGAGAAACGCTGGCCCCAAATAGACGACGGCCGCCCCGGGGGTCCGGGACGGCCGTCTGAAATCGGGCCGGTTATGGCGCCGGGGCGCTTCAGTCAGCCGCCTGCAAATTGACGGCCTTCGGACCGCGGGCATCGGGCTGCACCTCGAACTGGATCTTCTGACCTTCGGTCAGATAGCCGAGGCCGGACCGCTCGACGGCGGAGATATGGACGAACACGTCCTTGGAGCCGTCGGCCGGCTCGATGAAGCCATAGCCTTTGGTGGTGTTGAAGAACTTGACTGTACCAGTCTGCATGGTCTGCGTTTCACTTTGCTGCAAGAGGGATCTCCGCGCGCGGGACGAAGCCGCGGCCCTTTCCTTTGGCACGCGTCTTCCTTCCCGGACGAGCGGGACGACGGTCATGGCGGCGATCGGCGAGAGACTGCGGCGGCCGCGCCCTTTTTATACCGGCCGACGGTGAATTTCCTTCTCCATCGGCAGGTCGAGGCGAGACGACCAGAAACTTCCAAAAGCGGCATGGCGCCGACGAGGTAATAATACCAAATTCGGGAAAATTTTCAATAGCCCTGGAAGCCACTTTGAACGGCCCGGCTACCGACACCGCTCCCCGAAATGCAGACCGTTCAGACTTCGCTAGGAAATCTGCGATTGAGTCGCATCTGCCCGGAACTCTGAGGAGAGCACGACCCACTCCTTTCATATAACAGTTGAAGGGCGAACCGTTTCCGATATGAGCTCCTGCCCGTCATGCGGACAGTCTAAAATATGACAAGTAAGCCACTTGCATTTCAGTTTTGCGACGGCTTTGATGGGGACATACGGATATACAATTGTTTCGCAGATTGAGGGGCCGCTCCTTCCGTGCAACGTCCCTCATCGAGAGAGCGACTTTGTCCCATACCCGATTACCGATCGAAGAGCCTCCGCTTGACCTGCATAAGCTCTCCTTTGCCGGCAAGCTGCTGGTCTGGTCCGGACGGCAGTGGGTCTTTCAGCAGTCCGACTGGTCCCTGGTCGAGACCGAGTTCGCCGGTCCGTTGGGCGCCGAGACCGGCCGGGACCTCGCCGCGGCGCTGGAAAGCCTCTATTCCCTTCTGAATGTCGCGGCCTATCGCCCGATCGTCTTCGGCGACGTGCAATGCCGGGAGATCGCGCGCGACGAGGCGCTCATCGTCCGGTTGGTCGAGATGGAGCAGCGGCACCTGAGCGAGCAGACCATGGCCCTCCTGAACCGCCTGCTCCCCTGGAGCGAGGCGCGCCGGGCAATCGCCGTGGTGGCCCGTATCGCTCAGCTTCTGGAGGGAGCCGGATACAAGGTCTCGGTTTCTGTCTCCAGTGAGCGCCCGGCCCGGCTTCCCGCCGCCGCGCCCGCGCCGCGCAAGCGCCTGTTGCACTAGGTGCCGCGCGGAGCATCGCCGCTCCGAAGCGCGGGCCGCCTGCGGTCAGGACTGCACTCCCCTTCTCGCCCGGCCCCGTCGGGATCGGCGAAATCGCTTGCGCGACCTCTCTTTCGCCCCTATTTTGCGAATGATTATTATTAGCAAAATAGGGGCCGTGGAGATGAGCGAACAGACCGACAGCGCAGCCAAGAGCCGACCCATGGCGCTTTACAGTCTTTCCTTTGCCGCGCAGATTCTGGTGTGGTCTGGCCGGCAGTGGGTCGGGTGCGGCCGTGACTGGACCCGGGTCGAGACGGAGTTCGCGCGTCCGTTCGGCGCTGAGAAGGGGGCCCATCTGGCCAGTGCTCTGGACGAGCTGTTCACGATCCTTAATGCCGCGGCCCGCCGCCCGCTGGTCCTGGGACCGCCGCACTGTCGCCGGGTATCGCGCGACGAAGGCTGGATGGTCCGGCTCGTCTCGGCCGAACAGCGTCATGAGAGCGCGGTCACCCTCGCCCTGCTTGAACGTGTCCTTCCCGCGGCCGCCGCGCGCCGCGCCCTCGGGCCCGTCGCACGGATCGCACATATCTTCGACGATGCCGGCTATACCGTCACGACGGACGCCGACGGGTCCTATGCAGACGCGCGCCCGGCGCCGCACGAGGCGGGCGCCATCACGATTCACTAAGTCCTGCGGCCGGCGCGCTCAGGCGTTGCCCCAGACCTCTTCGGCCGTTTCCAGGATCAGGCCCAGCTTGGCCTTTTCGTCCTCGACCGTAACGAGATTGCCCACGGCGTTCGAGGAAAAGCCGCATTGCGGCGACAGGCACAGCTGGTCGAGCGGCACATACCGGGCGGCCTCCTCGATCCGTTTCTTCAGCGCGTCCTTGCTTTCCAGTTCGCTCTTCTTCGTGGTGACGAGGCCGAGAACGACCTTCTTGCCCTTCGGCACGAAGCGCAGGGGCGCGAAATCGCCCGACCGTTCGTCGTCATATTCCAGGAAGAAGCCGTCCACCTCGGTCAGGTTGAAGAGCTTGTCGGCGACGGGCTCGTAGCCGCCCGATGCGAACCACTGGCTGCGGGCGTTGCCGCGGCAGAGGTGAATGCAGACCGACATGTCGTCGGGCCGATCCTCGATCGAGGCGTTGATGAGCGCGGCGTAGGTTTCCGGCAGCTTGTCCGGGTCCTCGCCCAGGTTGCGCACATTTTCCCGCATCTTCTCGTCGCAGAGATAAGCGAGGTTCGTGTCGTCATACTGCACATAGCGGCAGCCGGCGGCGTGGAGGTCCGCCAATTCCTCCCGATAGAGCCGGGCGAGATCGGCGAAGAAACCGTCCATCTCCGGATAGGCCTCGCGGCTGATCGCGTCCCGACCGCCGCGGAAGTGGGTCATGGTCGGCGACGGGATGCAGAGCTTCGGCGTGTGCTTGGTCTGGGCGGCGAGATACTTGAAGTTCTCGACCTCGATCCCCCCCGCAGGGCGCGACATCTTGCCGACGACCTTCGGCACGAAAGGAGCCTTGCCCTTCCCCGCATTGTCGGCCCGGTTTTCCTCGCCCAGCCGCGCCGCGTAGCCGAAGTCCCAGGGCGCGTCCACGCGCTCG
>CAYGKX010000499.1:0-3305 GCA_964350225.1 uncultured Rhodospirillaceae bacterium
GATTCGATCGAAGCTGAAATCGAGTTGGACCAGCCCGCCGGCAGCAAGGGCATACTTGGCCGTCGCACCGACTGCGACGGGGACGACCTGTTGCACCGGTCCCTGCCGCGCCGATCCGGACGCTGTGGCGGTGTCGATCTGTGAGTCGCGGAGCGGCCGGTCATTCATCTGCCGTCCCCCTTCCGGGCTGGTGCCCGCGATACTCCGGGCCGATGGGGGGTCGATCGGGCCCGGCAACCGCAGCCGCCTGCAGACGCGCGCAGCAGGGAGCCCGCGGCGGACCGCCGCGCGCTGTCATCCGGTCGCTGGCCGATCGCGCCGATATGCCCAATGGCTGCCATCGCTGTCGTCCGCCCCCTCCAAACGGAAGACAACCGCGATGAAAGCCAATCGAAGAGAACTGCCAGGAAATCGGCAAGGACTCAAAAATGGTTAACGTGGACGCCAAGCAACGGCAAACATCCACTTAGTTAGCCTAAAAATCCAGTAAAATAATTAACAATTTACTAATTTTACGAATTGCTAACCCTCTACCGGAGGCGCTTCAGAATTCCACGCGCCAGGCGCCGGACACGATGAAACCGGAATTGAGGAAGGTCGGCTTGCCATAGACGAAGGGGCCGCCGTCGAGCCCCGTGATGTGCCCGCCCGCGGACAGCACAAGAGCATGGCCGGCCGCCGTGTCCCATTCCATTGTCGGCTTGAAGCGCGGGTAGATATCGACCGCACCTTCGGCCACGCGGCAGAACTTGAGGGCGCTGCCGGCAGCGATGAAGTCGCTCACGGTGTAGCGGGCGAGAAAGTCGTCCAGGTCGCTGCGCGACTGGTGCGACCGGCTTGCCGCAACGACGATTCCGGTGTCCGGTCGCGGGCGGCAGGCGATGGGCACGGCCGCGGCCGTTCCCGCGATCAGCCGCGCCGTTCCGGGCCCCCAGCCGAGATAGTGGCTGTCGTCGACCGGAATACCGATCAATCCCAGGATCGGTGTGTCGCCCTCGACCAGCGCAATGTTCACGGTGAACTCGTCGCGATGGGCGATGAATTCCTTGGTACCGTCCAGCGGGTCGACCAGCCAGAAGACGCCACCAGCGATATCTTCCGCCTTGCGCTCCTCCGAGACAATCGGGATATCGGGGGTGAGCGCCCGGAGCGCGGGAACGATCACATTGTCGGCCGCCTTGTCGGCTTCGGTCACCGGCGACCGGTCCTCCTTGCGATCGACGGTCAAATCGGTGCGATAAAAGCGCAGGATCTCCGTGGCGGCCGCCCGGCTGATGGGCACGAGAGCATGCACAAGGTCGCGGCGGTCGGCGTCCGAAAAGGCACTCACTCGGAAATTCCTCTCAGGCTGGCGGCCTGGGGGGCCCAGGAAGGCCCCCGGTCGACATTCCAGTATGGAGGGTCGATCATGGCCGGTGGGTAAGCGGTGCGGGGGTTATTGCGGAGCGGGCCGCCGAGCGCAAGGGCGCCGGCCGGTCCGCTATCAGATGCCGATAACGATTTGCGGTCGACCGTCCGGAGAGGTTCGAGCCGCCTATGGGAGGGAGACGATGGACCAGAAACGCTTGAAATTCTGGGGCTGGGGCTGGGAAGGAGAAGGGGCGACGGCGGATGAGATCGCCGCCCTCAGGACCTTTTACGGCGGCCTTCTCGACATGCGGGACTTCCCCGACGCGCCCCCGCCGGAGGAGGCGGAGTTCGACCTGCCCGCCCCGCGGCTGTCGCCGCCCGCCTCTCTCGCCGGCCTGTGCCGCGACGACCCGCATACGCGCCTGGTCCATGCCATGGGCAAGTCCTTTCCGGACACCGTGCGCATGTTCGACCGGGCCGTGCCCCACCTGCCCGACATCGTCGCCTTCCCGGAGACGGAGGCACAGGTCGCCGAAGTCATGGACTGGGCAGCGGGGGCCGGCGCCGCGCTCATCCCCTTCGGCGGCGGCAGCTCCGTCGTCGGCGGGGTCGAGGGCAATGTCGGCGACGCCTACAAGGGCGTGGTCACGCTTTCGACCGTCCGGCTCGACAAGGTGATCGAGGTCGACCGGACGTCCCGTGCCGCCCGCATTCAGGGGGGTATCCGGACCCCGGACATGGAAAAAGCGCTTGCCGGCCACGGACTGACCCTCCGGCATTTTCCGCAAAGCTTCGCCATGGCGACCCTGGGCGGAATGATCGCGACCCGCTCCGGCGGTCATTTCGCGACCCTCTACACCCATATCGACGATTTCGTGGAATCCCTGCGCACCGTGACGCCGGCCGGGGTCATGGAAAGCCGTCGGCTGCCCGGCTCCGGAGCAGGCCCCAGCCCGGACCGGATGATGATCGGCTCCGAAGGCTCGCTCGGCATCATCACCGAGGCCTGGATGCGCCTCCAGGACCGGCCGCGTTTCCGGGCCTCGGTCTCGGTCGATTTCGACGATTTCCTCAAGGCGGCGGAGGCGGTGCGCGCCATATCGCAGTCCGGCCTGAACCCCGCGAACTGCCGCCTGGTCGACGCCACGGAGTGCCGCATCAACCGAGTGAACGACGGGGACGCACACGTGTTGGTGCTGGGTTTCGAGAGTGCGGACCACGAGGTCGACGGAAAGATGGCCCGGGCCGTGGAGATCGTGCGCGACGCGGGCGGCCACGTTCAGACGGCGGCGGACACCAAGGACGGCGCGGTCGGCGCCTGGCGCAACGCCTTCATCCGCATGCCCTATTTCCGGGAGGTGATCACGCCCTGGGGTGTCATCAACGACACTTTCGAGACGTCGATCACCTGGGACCGCCTGGCCGACTTCCACGCGAACGTCATGTCCGCGACCCTGAAGGCGATCGAGGCGGCGACGGGCCGCCCCGGGGTCGTCACCTGCCGCTTCACCCATGTCTACCCGGATGGCCCGGCGCCCTATTTCACCTTCCACGCCGCCGGCGACCGGGCCACGATGATGAGCCAGTGGGACGTCATCAAGAAGGCCGCCTCCGACGCGGTGATCGATAACGGCGGAACCATCACCCATCACCACGCCGTGGGGCGCGACCACATGCCCTGGTACGACCGCCAGCGGCCGCCCCTGTTCGGTGCCGCCCTGAAGGCCGCCAAGGGCGTGCTGGACCCGGCGGGAATCATGAACCCCGGGGTCATCGTGCGCTGATCGACAGGGCTCGGATACAGCCCAGAGCCAGGCGCCCCAGGGCTCGCAATCGTTGAGCGGTAGCACCATCTGTTCGAGATGACCCAGATTGCGACACAGGACGCCCATCTCGACGGCGTACCCGGGCGCTTCTGGCACCGGCTGGAGGACGGGCGCGTGCAGTGCGACCTG
>CAYGKX010000500.1:0-3299 GCA_964350225.1 uncultured Rhodospirillaceae bacterium
GGGCGGGTGGCGACCTGCACGTACCTGTCGGGCGCCGGTCGGCATTCCTTGCGCTGGGCGCCTTCTTCCTCCTGCTCGTCTGCCTCCCGGTCGCGGCCCACGAAGTCTCACTCGCACCGCTCGCCATCGTCGACATCTTCTATCGGTCGGGCGCGCTGGTCTTTGGCGGCGGCCATGTCGTCCTGCCGCTCCTGCAAGCGGAAGTCGTGCCGACCGGCCTCGTCGGCGCCGACACGTTCCTTGCCGGCTATGGCGCCGCCCAGGCGGTGCCGGGGCCGCTCTTCACCTTCGCGGGATATCTGGGGACGGTCCTGGTGCCGCCCGGCGATGCGGCGGCCGGCGGCTGTCCGGTTGGCCTCATCGCGCTCGTCGCGATCTTCCTGCCGGCCTTTCTCCTGGTCGTCGGCGCCCTGCCCTTCTGGGCGGCGCTCCGCCGGCGGCCGAAGGCGCAGGCCGCCCTCGCCGGCGTCAATGCGGCCGTTGTCGGCGTCCTGGGCGCGGCGCTGTACGACCCGGTCTGGACCGCGGCGGTCAAGGGGCCCGCCGACCTGGCGCTTGCCATCGCGGCCTTCGCGCTGCTGCAGTTCTGGAAGCTGCCACCCTGGCTCGTCGTGGCGTTAAGCGCCCTTGCCGGGTTCGGACTCGCCCGTCTCGCCTGACGCCCCGGCCGCCGGGGCGGTTTCCGGTTCGATCATGTGGCGGTTGATCAACGGCACCTGCGTCATCGCGAAGACCAGGGTGATCGGCAGGTTGCCGAAGACCTTGAAGCTGACCCAGAAGTCCGTCGACATCGTGCGCCAGACAATCTCGTTCAGGATCGCCAGGAAGACGAAGAAACAGGCCCAGCGGAAGGACAGCTTGACCCACCCGTCGTGGTCGAGCTGCAGGACCATGCCAAGAAGCGGGCGAAGCAGCGGTCGCCCGAAGGCAAGACCGGTGAAGAGGGCGAGGGCGAACAGGCTGTTGACGATCGTCGGCTTCATCTTGATGAAGAGGTCGTCCTGCAGCCACAGGGTCAGGCCGCCGAAGATCAGGACCATGACCGCGGTGATGAGCGGCATGGCCGGCAGGCGGCGTTCCAGCCAGTAGGACAGGCCCAGCGCGATCAGGACCGCCGCCATCAGAAGGCCGGTCGCGACCATCAGGTTCCAGACGGTGTAACCGACGAAGAAGGCACCCAGGGGGCCGAACTCGATAGCCGTCCGGGTCCAGGGCGGGACGGGCTTGCGGGCGGGGGCGGCTTGGCTCATGGGGGCTATATAGGCCGCCGCGGCCCGCCACGCTAGGATTAAGGGCCTCGCGGCGGAGCGCGGCGAAGGAGAAGCGACGGGCCCATGACGGTTCATGTGCCGCCTTGGTTCGTCCCGCCGCCTCTCCCGCCTGCGCCCCCTAACCCTCAGTCGGCCCGAAGGGCGGCGGCCGGCAAGCGGCGGGCGCGCCTGAACGGGGCACCGACAATGCGGTCGACGAACCGGGCTCGGTCCCGGCGGGCGCGGATGGTGGCGCTGATCAGGTCTGTCGACATGGCTCTAATCCTTCGCAGAGAGAGAAATTGGGGCACTCAGCCCCGCCAGAAGGGTTTGTTGATTTCCCGCTGCCGATCGCTTTCGGAAATGCCAACATCCTTCAGGAAGCCGGCGTCGAGGTTGCTCAGTTGCCGGCGTTGACGCGTCCTCTCGGTCCATTCGCCGAGGATGGCGAAAGCGCTTCGCGGTCTGCGCGCGCGGTGCGCTCCGAACTCGGTCGTGTACATTTTCCTTGTCCTCCTGAGCCGTCCCCGGTCATCGCCGTTCCGTCGCAGCGAGGTGGGGCTGCCCTGTTCCTTGATCTCGTTCTTGTTCCTGTTGGCGGGCTTGGTGTTCGGGTTCTGTCGGCATGCCGCCTGTTCTTTTGCCGTAAGGGAAACCTATGCGCGGATACGGTCCGCGAAAATCGATATGATCTCGGCGTCAATGTGATATTTTCTCACGATGAGCCGGTTGAACATGGTGTCCCTGAACGCTCTCCGCGCCTTCGAGGCCGCGGGCCGGCACGGGCGCATGGTCGCGGCGGCGGAGGAACTGTTCGTCACCCACGGCGCGATCAGCCGCCAGATCAAGCAGCTCGAAACGGTCCTAGGGGTAAAGCTGTTCGAGGGCCCGAAGAACCGGCCGGTCCTAACGGAGGCCGGGCGGCAGATGTTGCCGATGCTGACGTCGGCGTTCGATCAGATCGACCGGGCGGTGCGGGAAGTGACGGAGAGGGCGCGGGGCGTCGTCACCCTGTCCTGCCCGGGGACGCTCATGATGCGCTGGCTGATCCCGCGGCTGCACGCTTTCAACGACGCCCATCCGGATACCGAGGTGCGGACGGTCGCGGCCGACCGCATGTCCGCCGCCAATCTCTCGTCGCACGACATCGCCATCCGGCTGATGACCCGTCCGATCGCAAACGACGAGACGGTCAGGCGCGCGGTCCTGTTCGACGAGGTGGTGGGGCCGGTCGCCGCCACCGACTTCGTCCACAATCACCCGATCGGTACGATCGATGAACTCTCCAGGGTCCGGCTCCTGACCACGACGGCCCGGCCGGAGAGCTGGAACGATTGGTTCCGCGCCTTAAATGTCGAGCCGCCGGACTACGAGACCGGCGCTCCCTTCGACCGTTTCTATTTTCTCTATGAAGCGGTTCTGGGCGGCCTTGGTGTCGGGCTCCTGCCGTGGCAGCTCGCCGGCGACGAGATCCGGGCAGGCCGGCTTGTCGCGCCCTTCGGGTTCCGCGATCTCAACCGTTCGCACGCGGTCGTCTGGCGCGCCGATGCCGGCAAGAGGGAGCGGGAACTGGTCGACTGGCTACTCGCGGAGGGGGCGAAGATGAAAAGCCCGGAAGAGGGGTAGGGCGGTCGCCGTTCGCGTGAGCCCCCGTCACGGGAGCCGGGCTCTTTCGACGAAAAGCCGTTACCCCTCGGCCGGGGACAGGCCCATCAACCCGCGGGCGAAATCCTCCGCCGCGAAGGGTCGCATGTCCTCGGCGCCCTCGCCGACGCCGATGGCATGGACCGGCAGGCCGAACTTTTCCGCCAGCGACACGACCACGCCGCCGCGCGCCGTACCGTCCAGCTTGGTGACGACCAACCCCGTGACCTCCGCCATCTCGCGAAATGCCTCGACCTGGGAGTGGGCGTTCTGGCCGACGGTCGCATCCAGGACCAGGACCACGTCGTGGGGCGCCGTCTCGTCGACCTTGCGCAGGACGCGGACGATCTTGGCGAGTTCCTCCATCAGCTCCTTCTTGTTCTGGAGCCGGCCGGCCGTGTCGAT
>CAYGKX010000501.1:0-3280 GCA_964350225.1 uncultured Rhodospirillaceae bacterium
ACGACCTGTCCTGGACCCATCCGGTCTCCTCACGGCTCGATGCCGGTGTCCGGGATGGGGTGCTGACCCAGGTCGCGACGGTGCCCAAGCCGCGCCAACTGCCGCACCCGCCGCTCTTCACGACCGTTACGCAGAGCCCAGAGACCCTTGCCTGGTCGGCGAAGATCGGCTCGACCACGGTGACGCTCGCCGCGAACCACGACATCGTCGGCGGCGTCTTCCAGGGCTATGTGGCGGAGGCGGCGAAGCACGGCCGCGACCTGAAGCCCGGCGAATATTCACCGAGGGGCGGCGTCGCCCTCTGCCGCAACCTCGCCGTCGCCCGCACCCGGGAGGAGGCCATGGAGACGGCCCGCCAGGGCTCCGTCTTCTGGACCCACTGGCTCGGCGAATTCGGATTCTTCGAGGCATTGAGGATGAAAGGGCAGGAGGGGCCGGTGCCCAAGACCTTCGAGCAGATGCTGGAGAGCGGCTTCCAGCTTGTCGGCACGCCGGACGACGTCGCCGAACAGGTGACCCGCCTGCGCGACGAGTTGAATGTCGAGTATCTCCTCTTCATCATGTATGGCGGCATCACCGAACATGCGCGCATGATGGAGACGATCCGGCTGTTCGGTGAGGAGGTCATTCCGCGCTTTCAGCAGGCGGAGCTCGTGGATGCGTAGGCCGGCAGGGTCGTGGAGGGTCCTAGTGGCGGATGGGGCAAATCGGGATCGTTCTGAGATCGCGTCGGTCGCCCGGGCGCTCGATCTCCTCGATATCCTGCAGCGCGCGGCGCCGGGCGGTATCCGGGTGGGGGACGCGGCGCAGGACCTCAATGTCGACCCGGCGACCGCGTCCCGGCTCCTCGCGACCCTGGCCGCCCACGGCTATGCCAGCCGTCTTCCCGACCGCCGGTACACCCTGGGCGTCCGCTCCCTCCGCCTCGCGACGGGCTGGATCGACCGGCTCCTCCAGACGGCGGCACCGGCGATGGCGCGGGTCGCGGAAAGCTGCGGCGAGACGGTCTATCTGCTCCAGCTTGTGGGAACGGAGGCCGTGACCCTCGCCCGGCTCGCCGGCCGACGGCGCGACATGATCGATATCGAGGTCGGGCCGAGCTATCCGCTCTGGGCGTCCGCGGCGGGGCGTGCACTGCTGGGCAGCGTCCCGCCGGTCGACCGGCCGTCGCTCCTGCCGCCCGAACCCTTTCCGGCCCTCACGCCGCGCACGACGACGACCTGGGACGGTCTCCTGGCCGCCCTGGAGGCGGGGCGGGTCGACGGCATCTATGTCGAGGAGGGAGAACTCGACCCTCACCTCGGCTGCTACGCGACGCCGTTGCCCAACCGCGAGAGGGAGGAGAAACTTTCGCTCGCCATCAGCTTCGAGTGTCGGCGGCCGGAACGGGATCGGCGCTTCATGCGCCAGGCCCTGCGCCGGGAGTGGCGCGAACTGGTGACGCAGATCTAGGCCGGAGAGCCTATTTCGCCAGCAGCTTCTTCGCCGCCTCGATTTCCTTTGCATCCAGACCGTTCAACTGAAGGGAGCCGCCAAGGATCGGGGACATGAGCCGCGCTCCCGGGGTCAGGACCTTGTCGCCGATCCGGACCCTCATGAGCGTGTAGAGGTGGGCTTGCGTGAAGGCGCCGAAGGCCTTTCTCGCATCCGTGGCAAGGCGCATGTTCAGAACCGGTCGGCCGGATGGGTCGAACCCGCTGGTAACGTCGGCGATCTGGTCGACGGGAATGTCCAATCGAGCGACTGCTTTCCCGGTGCCGTCGATAACCTCGAAGGTGACGGGGGTGGCCGCCTGGGCCGGAAGGCTGAAAACGAGGGCGAGCAGGAGCAGTGGAAGAATGACATGGCGCATGGCGACCTCCGCCGCGGATGGGTCAGCGCGCGCCCGTGAAGGCGGCCGCGGTGGCGGCGATGTCGTGGACGCGCAGGATGTCGGCGCCATTGTCCGCTGCCCGCCGCGCGGCGTCCAGCGAAGCCTTGAGCCGTTCGTCCGGTGACGCATTGGGACCGGCCATCTTGCCGGACGCGCCGACCAGGATCGGGTAGCCGAGCGCCTTCAGGGTCGACAGGCCGTCAATCAGCGCCAGGTTGTGCCGCCGCCACTTGCCGAAGCCGAGGCCGGGGTCGAGGGCAATCCGCCCGCGGTCGATACCGGCGGCCCGGCAAGCATCGGCCCGGGCGGCGAGATGGTCGGCGACCTCGGCGACGACGTCGTCGTAGACGGGGGCTTCGTTCATCGTCTCCGGATTGCCCGACATGTGCATCAGGATGATGCCGCAGTCGCTGGCGGCGACTGTATCCAGGCTCGCCCGATCGTGGGTCAGGGCGCTGATGTCGTTGACGATGGCGGCCCCCGCCGAGAGGGCCGCGGCCATGGTCGCCGCGTTTCGCGTGTCGACGGAGATCGGAACGGGCGGTCGTCCGATCGCCGCGAGGGCGGGCATCAGCCGGGCCTGCTCCTCGTCGGGCGAGACCGGCGTCGCGCCGGGTCGGGTCGATTCGGCGCCGATATCCAGGATGTCGGCGCCGTCGGCGACGAGGCGTGCGGCCTGGGTGGCGGCATCCTCGGGGTCGCGATAGCGGCCGCCGTCGGTGAAGCTGTCCGGCGTGACGTTGACGATGCCCATCAGCAGGGGGCGAAACGGCGCTGGGCGGACCTTGAGGAGGTCCGCCCAGTCGAAAGGCCGTGTCTCGGCGATGTCCACCGTCAGGTCGGCTCCGGTTCCAGACCGCCGCCGCGCGGTCGCCGACTGGTCGGCACGGAGCTGCGCGGCTTGCGCTTCTTCGTGTCGTCGTCGCCCTTCGGCGGCTCGGGCGTGTCCACGGGACGCTCGATCGATTCGCCCTTGATGATCTTGCGCACCTCGTCGCCGCTCAGGGTCTCGTACTCCAGCAGACCCTTGGCCAGTGCGTGAAGCTCCTCGATATGGTCGGTCAGGATCTGACGCGCCCGCGCCTCGCCTTCCTCGACGAGCCGGCGGATCTCCTCGTCGATCAGTTTGGCCGTCGCATCGGAGACATTCTTGTGCTGGGCAACGGAATGACCCAGGAAGACTTCTTCCTGATTGTCCTCGTAGCGCAGCCGGCCCAGCTTGTCGCTGAAGCCATACTGCGTGACCATCGCGCGGGCCAGGTTGGTCGCCTGCTGGATATCGTTCGACGCACCGGTGGTGACATTCTCCTTGCCGTAGATGATCTCCTCGGCCAGGCGGCCGCCGAACATCAGCGCGAGGCGGGCTTCCAGCTCTTGCTGGGACATGGAGGGGCGCTCGCGTTCCGG
>CAYGKX010000502.1:0-3278 GCA_964350225.1 uncultured Rhodospirillaceae bacterium
CGAGCACGGGGCCACTTGCTGGCTGGTCAACACCGGCTGGTCGGGCGGCGCCTATGGCGTGGGCGAGCGGATGAAGATCGCGCATACCCGCGCGATGATCCGCGCCATCCTGGACGGCGACCTGGCCGGTGCCGGCGTGACGCCGGACCCGAATTTCGGCCTGCTGGTTCCGCAGGCCTGCCCCGACGTGCCGGCCGACGTCCTGAACCCGAAGAATACCTGGCCCGACAAGGGCGCCTACGACCAGATGGCGCGCGAGGTCGCGCAGCGGTTCGAGAAGAACTTCGCGCAGTTCGAACCCTACGTCGCCGACCCGGTGAAGGCTGCCGCGATCCGGGCCGCCGCTTGACCGGGCTGCCGCAAACGGGAATGCGAAAGGGCCGTCGCCGCCGGGCGACGGCCTTTTTCGTGCGCCCGCCGGCTCTGCCCGCCTGAACGCCTCCCATGAAATCGCCCTACGATATCCCCACCGTCGCCGCCACCTATCGGACCGGCCAGATCCGGGCGGATACCTATGTGGCCCGGCATTTCGACATCGTCGCGCTGAACCTGAACCACCTGCTGCGGCGGATGGGGGCGGTCGAGGTACTGGATGTCGGATGCGGCGCGGGGGGTGCCTTCCGCCTGTTGTCGGAACGGCTGGCCAAAGGGCCCGAGATGGGTGCGCTGCGCTATACCGGCATCGATGCCTCGCCGCAGCAGATCGCCTTCGCGCGGGCGGATTTCCTGGAGCACGACGGCCTGAAATTCCTGGAGGGACCGGCCGACGACCTGCCCTTCGGCGACGGCGCCTTCGACCTGGTCTTCGAATGCCGGCTGTTTCAGTTCCTGACCCAGCCGGAGACAGCGCTGCGGGAGATGTGGCGCGTGTGCCGGGGATGGCTGGTCGCGACCGTCTTCACAATGGAGAACGACCATCCCGGCTTTCACCCCTTCTTCACGACCTTCGAGACGGACGCGGAGAACAACCTGGTCAAGGGCGGGGAGGAACTCAGGCAGCTCAACCTGACGCAGCTCCACAAGCACCTGATGGGCACGTCGCAGGAAAACCCCCACCTGCACCAGTATATATTCGCCCGGCAGAAGCGGCGCCTGCTGTCCCACGCGGCGCTCGACGCCTTCCTCGCCGAAAGCGGCGCCAGGATCCTGTTCCGCAATGTCGTAGAGGACAAGCTGGACGGCCTGGCCGATCACGCGGGCGGCAACGGTGTAACGGAAGAGGCGGACCGGTATCAGGAACTGCGCCCGCGCTGGCAAACGCTGGTCCTGGCGCGCCCCTAGGGCACGTCCGTTCTACATGGAACCGCTCTGATGGCGATCAGGACGGTCGGCCCGAGCGGGGCGTCGAGACCGCCTCGCCGGCGCCTTCCTTTTCCAGAAGTCGCGCCTTCCGGGTGAGCCCCCAGCGGTAACCGCCAAGGCCGCCGTCCTCCCGTATAGCCCGATGGCAGGGCACGAGGATCGAGACCGGGTTGGTCGCGCAGGCCCGGCCGACGGCGCGCTGCGCCTTGGGGTTGCCCAGTTCGGCGGCGATCTGGCTATAGGTTCGCGTCTCGCCCGCCGGGATCTCGGTCAGCGCCCGCCAGACCCGCCACTGGAAGGCCGTCGCCCGGACGTCGAGCGGCAGTTCCTGGGCCGCGGGCCGCCCCTCGACCCGGCGGATGACCTCCTCCAGCCAGCCGCGCAGGGTGTCCGTATCGGCTTCGATCTCGGCCGCCGGGAATTCTGTTGCCAGTGCCTCCTTGAGAGGCGCGTCCTTTTCGTCGAAGGCAACGAAGCAGACGCCCTTCGGCGTCGCCGCGACGAGGATGCGCCCCAGGGTACAGGAGGCGCAGGCGTAGCGTATCCACGCTCCGGCGCCCCCTTTCTTGTAGGTTGCCGGCGTCATGCCGAGGGTCGCGTCGGCGGCCTCGTAGAGCCGGCTCGAAGAGCCGTAACCGGCCTCGTATAGCGCGCCGGCGACGTCGTCGCCCTGGCGTAGCAGGTCCTTGACCTTTTCCACGCGCCGGCTTTCGCCATATTGCCGCGGCGTCAATCCGACGGCCTGCTTGAAGACCCGCTGCAGATGATAGGGGCTGAGCCCGACATGGGCCGCCACGGCCTCGAGGGTCGGGATGCCGTCGTCATATTCGTCGATGAAGCGGCAGGCGGCTGCAACCTGCGCCGCCCGGCCCCGGGACTTCCGGGACGCGCTGTCGGTCGGGCGTGTCGTCTTCGGGTGGGTCGTCATCATGTCCATGTCGGCCTCGCTGGGTTATGGGCCGAAATCTAGGGACCGGGCGTTTGCCGCTCTATCCGTTCCTTGCGCCATAGAGATGCAACTCGTTTCCGCGCTGCTTCAGCCAACGGCGGCCTATCTCCATGTGTGTGGTCAACTGGCCTACGCAGCGCCAGAAGGCCGGGCTGTGGTTCATTTCCACCAGATGCGCCACCTCGTGGGCGACGACGTAGTCGAACACCGCTTCCGGCGCGAGAATGAGGCGCCATGAGTAGTTGATGCTGCCGGTGACCGAGCAACTGCCCCACCGGCTGCGCGTATCGCGTACCGTGACCCGGGTGACGGCGAGATCCAGCCGCGCGGCCTTCTCCCGCGTCCGAGCGGTCAGCTCCCGCTTCGCCTCGGCCTTCAGCCAGTCGGTAAGTCGGCGGGGCAGATGATCAGCCGCCCCGGTGACATGGATCTCCCCATCCGCGCGCCAGACCCCGCCGCGCTCGTCCGGTCGGTGCCGAATGATATGCGGGTCGCCCAGATAAGGGATTTCCACGCCCGGCGCGAAGGGCACGGCCTCCGGCGCACGGGCGAGACGGTTCTGTACCCAGAGGGCCTTCTCCGCCACGAAGTCGAGGCCACGGTCGACCGGCGCAGACCAGGGCAGAACGAGGATCAGCCGCGGGCCGACCGGGTCGAGGCGCAGGGAGATGCGGCGGGCCCGCCGGCTGCGGCGCAGCTCCAGGGGAACCGACCGGCTCCCCAGGTCCAGCGCCTCCTCCGTGACCTTGACCTCGCCCCTCATTCGGAGAGAGTAGCAGAGCACGCGTCCCAGCGCGCGCCGAAATGGAGCCCGATCATGTCCGAGACGACCGCCCGGATACCGCCCTTCCACCTTGCCTTTCCGGTGACCGACCTGGTGGCCGCGCGCGGCTTCTATGCCGGGCTGCTCGGCTGCCCGGTCGGCCGCGAGGATGACCGTTGGATCGACTTCGACTTCTTCGGCCACCAGATCACCGCGCATCTGGTCGACGATCGGGACGACGTTGCGACAAACGCGGTCGACGGC
>CAYGKX010000503.1:0-3278 GCA_964350225.1 uncultured Rhodospirillaceae bacterium
GCCGTTGGACTAGGCGGATCCGAACCGTTCGGCGCCGCTCGGGGAGCTACGTAAGACAATGCAGAACGCTCTGATTCTCGCCGTGCTGGTCGCCTTGTCCTGCATCGGCTTCTACATGGGCCGCAGCCGTGCCTATGCCTCGGCCGGCGGCCGGCAGAACCTCCGGGACCTGCATTCGCTGCCGAGCTATTACGGCTTCTATGTCGCGCTCTGGGCCTGTGTGCCGGCCCTGCTCATCTTTTTCGTCTGGATCAGCCTGCAGGGCCAGATCATCGAAGGCCTCGTCGTCTCGCGGCTGCCGGAGGCCGTGCAGAATCTGCCGCCGGCCCGGCTGAACCTGATCCTGAACGACATCCGCAACACCGTTCAGGGCGACATCGTCAGCGGGACCACGCAGGAAGTCACGAAGCAGGGCGCGATCTATTACAGGAGCTACGCTTCCTACAGCCAGATCCTGATGTTCGCCCTTCTCGCCATCGTGGCGCTGGGCGGCTTCTTCCTGGCCTATCGCCGCATCAATCCGCACATGCGGGCCCGGAACCGGGTCGAACGCGCGGTGATGATCTTCATGATCGTCTGCTCGACCCTGGCGATCCTGACCACGGTCGGCATCGTCCTCTCGCTTCTGCTCGAATCGATCCGCTTCTTCACGAAGGTGCCGTGGTACCAGTTCCTCTTCGGCATCGAGTGGAGCCCCCAGACCGCCATCCGCGCGGACCAGGTCGGCTCCTCCGGATCCTTTGGCGCGATCCCGGTCTTCGTCGGCACGCTTCTGATCACGGTCATCGCCATGATCATCGCGGTGCCGGTCGGCCTCTTCTCCGCGGTCTACCTGTCGGAATACGCGACCCCGAAGATCCGGGCCTCGGTCAAGCCGCTGATGGAAATCCTCGCCGGCATCCCGACCGTGGTCTACGGCTTCTTCGCCGCGCTGACCGTCGCGCCCTTCATACGCGAATTCGGTAGCTGGGCCGGCCTCGACGTCGCCTCGGAAAGCGCACTCGCGGCGGGCGTGGTCATGGGCATCATGATCATCCCCTTCGTCTCCTCGCTCTCGGACGACGTCATCAACGCGGTGCCGCAGTCCCTGCGCGACGGCGCCTATGGCCTGGGCGCGACCCGGTCGGAGACGATCAAGAACGTCATCCTGCCCGCGGCACTGCCGGGCATCGTCGGTGCCGTGCTTCTGGCCGTCTCCCGGGCCATCGGGGAAACCATGATCGTGGTCATGGCCGCGGGCCTCGCCGCCAACCTCACGGTCAACCCGTTCGAGGCGGTCACGACGGTCACGGTGCAGATCGTCACCTTGCTGGTCGGCGACCAGGAGTTCGACAGCGCAAAGACGCTGGCGGCCTTCGCCCTCGGCCTCGTCCTTTTCATCGTCACGCTTTTCCTGAATGTCATCGCACTCAGGATCGTGCAGAAATATCGAGAGAAGTATGACTGATAGCGCTGCCGATACGATGACCCAACCTCAGGACAAGAACGTGTTTCGGAGCACCGAGCTGGTGCGCAAGGGCCTCGGCCGGCGCCACGCGGCGGAGAAGCGCTTCCGGATCTACGGCATCGTCGCCATCTGCTTCGCACTCACGATGCTGGGTGTGCTGCTCTTCTCGATCGTGGGCTCCGGCTACAACGCCTTCTTCACGACCTATGTGAAGGTAAGCGTCAATCTCTCGCCAGACGATCTGGGCATCCAGAAGGGGGCGACGGCGGAACAGATCGCCAAGGCGGACTTCCGTACGGCCTTCCGTTCCTCGGTCCGGGCAGCCAACCCGAACGTTTCCGGCCGCCGGGCGCAGCGGGCCCTCTTCGCGCTCTACAGCAACAGCGCCGAGGCCTCGATCCGGAACTACGTCCTGGAGAACCCCCAGGCGATCGGCACCACCGTCGCGATCTGGGTCAAGGCCTCGGCGGAAGTCGACCAGTGGAACAAGGGCAATGTCGACGCCGACCTGCCGGAGGCAAGCCGGCGCCTGAAGAACAACCAGCTCGCCTGGCTTGCCGCGATGCAGAAGAACGGGGGCGTCGAGACCCGTTTCAACACGACCTTCTTCACGTCGGGCGATTCGCGCGAGCCGGAGCAGGCGGGCTTCTGGGGCGCCGTCGTCGGTTCCTTCTTCACGATGATCGTGACCCTCCTCCTCGCCTTTCCGCTCGGTGTCGCGACGGCGGTCTATCTTGAGGAGTTCGCGCCGAAGAACCGCTGGACGGACCTCATCGAGGTCAACATCAACAACCTTGCCGCGGTGCCGTCGATCGTCTTCGGCCTTCTGGGCCTCGCGGTGTTTCTGAGCGTCTTCGGGCTGCCACGCTCCGCGCCGCTGGTCGGCGGCATGGTTCTGGCGCTCATGACCCTGCCGACGATCATCATCTCGTCGCGCGCGGCCCTGAAGGCGGTGCCGCCGTCGATCCGCGAGGCTGCCTATGGGCTCGGCGCCTCCAAGGTCCAGGTGATCACGCACCATGTCATCCCGCTCGCAATGCCGGGCATCCTGACCGGGACGATCATCGGCATGGCCCAGGCGCTGGGCGAGACGGCGCCGCTTCTGATGATCGGCATGGTCGCCTTCATCGTGGACATTCCGGGGGGCTTTACAGACCCGTCGACGGTCATGCCGGTGCAGGTCTACCTCTGGGCCGACAGCCCCGAACGCGCCTTCGTCGAGAAGACGTCCGGGGCCATCATCGTTCTCCTCTGTTTCCTCGTCGTGATGAACGCGCTGGCTGTTTTCCTGCGCAAGAAGTTCGAGCGTCGCTGGTAAAGCCACAATCCTCGCGGAGGCCAAAGTGCAAACCGAATTCCAGACAGAAGTCGATCCGACCCGGGCCAGCTCATCCGGCGCCCATCCGGCGACGATGGTCGCGCGCGACGTGTGCGTCTTCTATGGCGACAAGCAGGCGCTCAACAAGGTCGACCTCGACATCAACAAGTTCGAGGTGACGTCGCTGATCGGCCCAGCTGCGGGCGCGGGTCGGCATGGTCTTCCAGAAGCCGAACCCCTTCCCCAAGTCGATCTACGAGAACATCGTCTACGGCCCGCGCATCCACGGCCTTGCCACCCGGCGCGACGAGCTGGACGAGATTGTCGAGACGTCGCTCGAGAAGGCGGGCCTCTGGAAAGAGGTAAAGGACCGGCTGAACGAGCCGGGCACCGGCCTTTCCGGCGGCCAGCAGCAGCGCCTGTGCATCGCGCGCGCCATCGCGGTCAGCCCCGAGGTCATCCTGATGGACGAGCCCTGCTCGGCCCTCGATCCGATCGCGACCGCGCGCATCG
>CAYGKX010000504.1:0-3268 GCA_964350225.1 uncultured Rhodospirillaceae bacterium
GGTGGAGCGCGTCGTCGCCGGCAGCCGGATCGGACTCGCGTTGGGCGACCGGCCGGCCCATCTCGTCTGCCTCTTTGCCATCGCCCGCATCGGCGCCGTCGTCGTGCCGATGGATGTACGCTGGAGCGAAGCCGAGAAGGCACGGCTCACCGGCGCCCTGGCCCCCCACTTCGTCTTGGTCGAGCCGAAGGACGCGGAGACCTCGCTGGGCTGTCCCGTCCATGTCGTTGATGCGGATTGGGAGACAGCGGTTTCGGCCCACGCCGGAGCAACACGCGTCGCCGAGACCGACGACCTCCCCTTCATCTTTTCCCTTTCCTCCGGCACGACGGCCGCGCCGTCGGGTCCCCTGCTGGCGCACCGGCACTTCTATCATCGCTTCGTCAACCAATGGGTCACGCTCGGGGTCAATGCCCACGACCGTTTCCTCGCGGCAACCCCGCTCTATTTCGGCGCGACGCGGGGCTTCATACTGGCGACGCTCCAGGCGGGAGGGACCGTCTGCCTGAATCCTCCGCCCTATGACATCGACACTATTCCGGCGGCCGTCGCCCGACACGGCGCGACATCGGTCTTCCTGGTGCCGACCCTGCTGCGCCGCCTTCTCGCCCTCGACGACAAGACGCTTGCGCCCATGCGCGGCATGCGCGCTCTGTTCTCCAGCGGAGCGGCGCTGCATCCCGAAGAGCGGTCGGCCGTCGCCGAACGGATCTGTCCCAACCTCTATGACTATTACGGCACGACCGAAGGCGGCGGGATCAGTGTTCTCGGCCCGGCCGACAGGGCCTCGGGAGAAGGCTCGGTCGGGCGACCTGTCTATCAGGTCGAAGTCCAGATCATCGGCCCGGACGATGTTCCGGTCGGGCCGGGCGAGGTGGGGCGCATCCGCTATCGCGGCCCCGCCATGGCCACGGGCGACACGCCGGCGATCGGCGGTCACAAGGCCACCACAGACGCCGACGGATGGTTTCAACCCGGCGATCTTGGCATGGTCGACGAACGCGGCTTCCTTCACCTGAGGGGCCGGGCGAAAGACCTGATCGTCCGCGGCGGCGTCAACGTCTACCCGCAGGAGGTCGAGGAAACGCTGCTCGCCCTCGACGGGGTGGTGGACGCGGCCGTCGTCGGCTGGCCGTCGGCCGAGTTTGGCGAGGAAGTCGCCGCCTTCGTCGTGGCGCGCGCCCCGACCGCCGATGCCGCGGTGTTGCGGACCGCCTGCCGTGAACGGCTGGCCCCCTACAAGGTGCCACGCGAGATCTTCATTCTCGACTCCCTGCCGAAAAACAGCTCTGGCAAAGTCAGGAAGGATCGTCTGCGGGACCGCCTCTCGCCTCTGTGATCCGCCGAGGCAGGGGAAGCGTTGCCAATTCGGCCGTTTCCCCTAAAATGAATACAATTCGAGATAAGGCGAACGACTTCTGGGAGCGTGTCATGGATCGGGACGAGACTATCGGCAGGATCGGTCGGCGCGAAATGCTGGCCCGAACCCTTGCAGGAACCGCAGCGGGAACCGCCGCGCTTGGCGGGGTCGGCGTCTCGTCGGCCCTTGCAGCGGAGAAGCTGACCTTTGTCACGCCCTTCCGCTATCTGATCGGCTTTGCTCCCGTATTGTATGCAAAGTCGGGGGGCTATTTCGCGAAACAGGGTTTCGACGCAACCGTCCTGGGCGGCAACGGATCGGCCAGCGCGATGCAGCAGTTGATCGCCGGCCGCGCAAAGTTCACCCGGACAAGTTCCATCGACATCATCAAGGCGATCGCGAACCAGAAGGTTCCCCTGCTCGCCATCTCGACCATCGCCCAGGGATCGGTCTTCAGCGTGGTCAGCCCCGCGGACCGGCCGATCAAGACGGCCGCTGACTTCAAGGGCAAGAAGATCGGCGTCGTCTCCGTCGGCGGCGGGACGGAGAACCTCCTCAACATGATGCTGATCCAGGCGGGGATCGATCCCAAGACGGTCGGCCGGCAGGCGGTGGGCAACAGTCCGGGCGCCTTCGGCCTCGTCAAGCAGGGTCGGATCGACGCCTATATCATCAGCATCGGCAGCGTCATCGCGCTCCGGGAGATGGGCGAAAAGATCTATACCTTCAACACAGACAAGTACGCGCCCAACCCGTCGCAGGTCTATGTCTGCACGAAGGAAACGGCGGAGAAGGAGCCGCAGACGGTCGTCCGCTTCCTGAAGGCGGTCCAGGGATCCGTACGCGAAATCCTGATGGGCGATCGCCTGAACGCCATCCGCAGCGTCACCAAGGAGTTCGACGTCATCGGTGCGAAGAACAAGCATCTGACGCGGCTCGCCCTCGACGCCGAACTGAAGCTGTGGCTGACCCAGGGCGACGACAACCTGATGCGCAACGTCCCGGATCTGTGGAAGAGCGCGCAGACCCTGACCGCCAAGGCGGGCATTGGCAAGATCGACGATATCCAGACGGTCTATACGAACAAGTTCATGGATCAGCTCTGATCCGGCCACGTCAGGCCCGCCGATGGCGCGTTTCGCCTCAGACGACACGGTTCTGCTCGCGATCGACTTTCAGCGGGCGTTCTGCGCCCGCGACGGGTCGGTCGCCCGGCAGGGCCGCGACATCGCCACCTGCGTCGCGGCGGCGGAGCGGGCCTACGACTTGATCGGCACCGCACGGGCCGCGGGCCTTCCCGTTATCTGGACCCGGATGGCGTATCGCCCCGACTATTCGGACGGTGGCATCCTGGTCCACGACCTGCGTCCCGGCATGAAGACCGCCGGGTCCCTGCGCGACGGGACGCCGGATGCGGAGCTGATGCCCGACGCTCCCGTCGAAACCGAGGATATCGTCATCGACAAGAACCGGTACTCCGCCTTCATCGGCACGAACCTCGATAGCGTGCTGCGCGATCTCGGCGCCCGGAACATTCTGGTCACCGGCGTCACCACCTCGATGTGCGTCGAGACGACGGTGCGCGAGGCGAGCCAACGCGACTACATGCCCTATGTCGTGCCCGAAGCCTGCGCGGACTTCGCGCCGGGACGGCACGAGGCCTCGCTCGCGGCACTCGAATTCGGCTTCGCCCGGATGCTGCCCATCGACGACGCCCTGGCCGCGCTGAGCGCCGCTTCCGCCGCCCTCCCGCCCGCCGACGCGGCCCAGTGAACGACATGGCGATGGGGTCCACGGACGCCGGCCCAACGACGGGCGGCAAGGTCGAGATCGCGCTTCAGGGTGTCGAGAAACGCTTCGACACGGCGGACGGTCAGGTCCACGCGCTGGCCGAAACGAACCTCGATG
>CAYGKX010000505.1:0-873 GCA_964350225.1 uncultured Rhodospirillaceae bacterium
CGACAGGGCCGCAAACGAAAAGACCCCGGCGCGGCGGCCGGGGTCTCTCGAACAAGAGCGCCGCGCCGTCAGTAGCTGCGGGTTGCGGCGAGTTTGGCGGCCTGGTCGTAGAAACCGGACATGAGGTCAAGCAGGTTGCCGGCCTCGGCGAGGGCGGTGTCCTCGCCGGCGCCCCGTCCGGTCATCGACGTGAGCAACTCGCGGCGTAGCGCGGCATAGGCCTCCGTCACCGCCGTGCCGCGGTCCGTCGCCCGGTAGGCCGCGGTCTTGCGGGCACCGGCGTCGACCTTTTCGATCAGCCCGGCGCGCAGCAGCTTTCTCAGCGCATATTGAAGATTCGAAATGTCGTCGCGGTTGAGCAGCCGCGCAATTTCGCCGCGGGACTTCGGCCGCTCCTTCATGCGGATTACGTTCAGCACGGCGACGTCGTTCCCGGTGAAATTCTCGTCGCCCACCAGGTCTCCGGCCGTCTCTCCGGCCACCGCCGCGAAGCAGGCCGCCTTCCAGCGATGATAGGCATGGACCACCCGCTCCAACCGCGCCTCGAAGGCCGTGAGGGCCGAGGTATGGGGGTCGGTCGCCAGATGCCAGGGTTCCGGGTCGGTCAGCTGCGGGCGTTTCGGGGGTAGCTCGGTCATGGTCCAGTGGGTGTCCGCTTCGGGGCGGCGCGCCGTCTCCCAATTCGATGCGACGGTCGGGACTATAGCCTTTCAAAGCGTATTTTAAAATTGGTTTTACATTTTAAATCGCCTAGAGTCGCGGCCTTGCCATCCGGCCATCGCGGGCGCCGACGTGCAATTGGTGAACCCGGACGACCCTGACCACCCCTCGCGCCTGGTGCTGCTGTGCCAGGACCGCACCGGCTACCTGAAC
>CAYGKX010000505.1:883-2958 GCA_964350225.1 uncultured Rhodospirillaceae bacterium
CGGCGGCGCGGCGCGGTTCCGGGGAAACGGGGGTTCGGCATGCGACGGGTTCTTGCAGCCTTCACGTTGACCGCCTCTCTGGCTGTGGCCTGTCTCGCCGTTGCCTCGTACGGGACCGCCACTGCCCAGACCCTGCCCACCATGCGCGGCGTCGACCATGTCGGGGTGACCGTCCACGACACCAAACCGGCGGTCGAGTTCCTGGAAAAGGTCATGGGCTGCAAGGCCCTGGCGACGTTCGGGCCCTTTCGCGACGACAAGGGTCCGTTCATGAAGAACCTTCTGAACGTGCACCCGCGCACCGTGATCAACCGGATCACCCTGGTCCGTTGCGGCAATGGCTCGAACATCGAGCTTCTGGAATATCGCGCGCCCGACCAGAAGAAGGAGCGGCCGAGGAACAGCGACCTCGGCGGCCACCACATCGCCTTCTATGTCGAGGATATCAAGGCGGCCGCGGCGCATCTGAAGAAGAACGGCGTCACCACCTTCTTCGGCCCCTTCTCGGTCACCGAGGGGCCGGCCGCCGGCCAGACGATCCTCTATTTCCTGACGCCCTGGGGCCTGCAGATGGAGCTGATCTCCTATCCGAAGGGCATGGCCTACGAGAAGGCCGGCAAGGGGAAACTTTGGAGCCCGAAGGACCAGTAGTGATAGAATGACAGCCTGAATCCAGGCCGGCGCGAACCCGGGGCGGTGCGCGCCGAAACGACAGGGTATGCCCGGGCGCGGCGCCGGGTATCCGAACAATCGGGAGAGAGGACATGACCGGCAGCTTCATCGACATCCAGGCCAAGGACGGCGGCAGCTTCAAGGGCTATCTGGCGCTGCCCCCCTCGGGCACCGGCCCGGGACTGGTGATCCTGCAGGAAATCTTCGGTGTGAACGCGGCGATCCGCGCGACGGCCGACTATTTCGCCGAGGAGGGATATGTCGTCCTCGCCCCGGATATGTTCTGGCGCATGGAGCCGGGGGTCGATCTCGGCTACAGCCAGGAAGACTTCGGCAAGGCGTTCGACTATTTCGGCAAGTTCGACATCGCGAAGGCGATCGAGGACATGACCGCGACGGTCGACCACCTGAAGGGCATGGACGAGGTCACGGGCAAGCACGGCAAACAGGTCGGCGCCCTCGGCTACTGCCTCGGCGGAAAGCTGGCCTATCTCGCCGCGGCCCATTGCGGGGTCGATGCCGCGATCGGCTACTATGGCGTCCGGATCGACCAGGACCTCGACCTCAAGGACAAGATCTCCTGCCCGCTGCTCCTCCATTTCGGCGGTGCGGACGAGCATGTCCCGATGGACAGCGTGGAAAAGATCCAGGAGGCCTTCGCGGACCGCGACGACGTCATGATCAACGTCTACGAGGGCGCGCCCCATGCCTTCGCGAACCGGTTCCGGGAAACCTACGACAAGTCCGCCGCGTCGATGGCCCATTCGCGGACCATCGCCCTTCTCAGGTCCACGATGGGGCCGGTCTACGACCTCAACCACCTGTGGGACATGCACTGCTATTACGAGTTCCTGACCCGGGAGGTCGACGAGACGATGGCGACCATGGTGGCGGAGCCCTACGTCAACCACATCCCGACCATGACCGGCGGCGTCGGCTATACCCAGCTCCACCGCTTCTACAAGAACCACTTCGTCAATTCGAACCCGGACGACACGTCGATGATCCCCGTCTCGCGCACCATCGGCGCGGATCGCGTGGTCGACGAGATGATCTTCTGCTTCACCCACGACCGGGAGATCGACTGGATGCTGCCGGGCGTTCCACCGACCGGCAAGCGGGTGGAAATCCCCGTCGTGGCCATCATCAACTTCCGCGGCGACAAGCTCTATCACGAGCATATCTACTGGGATCAGGCCTCGGTTCTGGTCCAGATCGGCCTGCTCGATCCCACGGGTCTGCCTGTCGCGGGGGCGGAGACCGCCGCCAAGATCCTCGACGAGACACTGCCGTCGAACGAGCTCATGGATAACTGGGCCAACAGCGCGCCAAAGGCCGCCGAATAAGCAACGCCACGGGCCGGACCGTCAAAAAAAGACGGCCGGCCCTTTTCTCACAGGGAG
>CAYGKX010000505.1:2968-3256 GCA_964350225.1 uncultured Rhodospirillaceae bacterium
TGAAAGCCTGCCTTCCAACACCTTGATGGAGCGTTGGGCGACATCGGCCCCCGAGGCCGCCGAGTAGAATTTTGCAACGGGCCGGGCGCGCATAGACGCAACGCACCAAAGACACCCGGCCCGCTTCTCTTCCAGGGAGACTTCCAGACATGACCGATTTCGACCGACGCGACTTCCTGAAGCTGGGTGCGGGCGCGGCCGCCCTGACACCTGCCTTCGGCTCGCTGCTCTATTCCGAGGAGGCGGCCGCCGCCCGGGAGAGGCTGGCCGCCGAGGCCCCCGAGAGCC
>CAYGKX010000506.1:0-3251 GCA_964350225.1 uncultured Rhodospirillaceae bacterium
CTCCCCGACGATACCCAGTGCCTCGCCCTCGCCGACCGTCAGGCTCAGGTCGTCGACCGCCCGGGCGGGGCCGCGCCGGGTCTCGAAATCGACCGACAGGCCGGCGATGTCGACCAGGGGGGGCACCGATCCGCTCATCGTTTCATCTTGGGGTCGAGGGCGTCGCGCAGACCGTCGCCCATCAGGTTGAAGGCGAGGACGGTCACCAGGATCGCGAGGCCGGGGAAGGTCACGACCCACCAGGCGCGCTGGATGAATTGAAGGGCGTTGGCGAGCATCGTGCCCCATTCCGGTGTCGGCGGCTGTGCGCCCAGACCGAGGAAGCCGAGGGCCGCTGCCTCCAGGATCGCGGTCGAGATGGACAGGGTGGCCTGGACGATCAGGGGCGCGGCGCAGTTCGGCAAGATCGTCGCGAACATGAGCCTGAACGGGCCGGCCCCGGCGACCCGGGAGGCCGTGACATAGTCCTTGTTCCGTTCCGTCAGGACCGCGGAGCGGGTGATGCGAATGAAATGGGGCACGAAGACGATGGAGACGGCGATCATCGCGTTGACGAGGCTCGGCCCCAGGATCGCGACGATCACGATGGCGAGCAGGAGCGAGGGCAGCGCCAGCATGATGTCGGTGAGGCGCATGACGCCGATGTCGACGATGCCGCCTTCATAACCGGCAAGGAGGCCCAGCAGTACCCCAATCGACATTGCCAGGGCGACGACCACCAGACCGATCAGCAGCGACAGGCGCGCCCCGTGCATCAGACGGGAGAGGATGTCCCGGCCGACGTCGTCGGTGCCGAGCGGAAAGCGCCAACTGCCGCCGTCCATCCAGAAGGGCGGCCGCAGAAGGGCATCGCGAAACTGCTCGTTGGGCGGATGGGGCGCGATGAGATCGGCGAGGATCGCGACGGCGGCCAGGATCAGGATGACGACCAGTCCCGCGAAGGCGCCCCTGTTGCGGCGGAAGTCCTGCCAGGTCTCCGCGATCGGATGCGGCGGTGCGTCTGCCATAGTCGTCTGTGGCTCGACCATTACCTATTCCGTGCCCTCAAGGAGGGAGGGGTGATGCCCATTGTCTCCGAAGATTTTGATGTTCCCCATCCTCCTACCTCCGGTGCCGGATACGCGGGTTAATGAGGCCGTAGGTCAGGTCGACCAGCAGGTTCACCAGGATGATCAGGCAGGCGACGAGGAGGATGCCGCCCTGGAGGACCGGATAGTCCCGGCGGTTGATCGATTCGACCAGCCACTTGCCGATCCCGGGCCAGGAGAAGATCGTCTCCGTCAGGATGGCGCCGGCGAGGAGGAGGCCGACCTGCAGGCCGATCACCGTCACGACCGGGATAAGGGCGTTCCGGAGCGCGTGGACGCAGACGACGCGCAGCGGCATCAACCCTTTCGCCCGCGCCGTCCGGATGTAGTCCTCGCCGAGAACTTCCAGCATCGCCGACCGCGTCATGCGGGCGATGACCGCGAGCGGAATGGTACCGAGCACGATGGCCGGCAGGATCAGGTGACCGAGGGCGGAGCCGAAGGCGCCCTCGTCGCCGACCAGGAGGCTGTCGATCAGCATGAAGCCCGTGACCGGCTCGAAATAGTGGAGGACGCCGATCCGCCCGGACACGGGTGTCCAGCCCAGGGTGACCGAGAAGAGGAGGATCATCAGGAGCCCCCACCAGAAGATCGGCATGGAATAGCCCGTCAGCGCCGCACCCATCACCACGTGGTCGGCCGGCTTCCCCCGGCGAAGGGCGGCCAGGATGCCCGCCGGCAGGCCGATCGCGGTCGCGAAGATCATGGCGCAGAGCGCCAGTTCCACCGTCGCGGGAAAGAGGGTGAGGAACTCCGACAGGACCGGCTGTTTGGTAACGATCGACGTGCCGAGGTTGCCGGTCAGGACATCGCCGATATAGGCGAAATACTGTTCGATCAGGGGGCGGTCGAAGCCGTATTGCTTCAGCAGTTCGGCGTCACGGTCCGCGGCGATGCCCCGTTCGCCGACCAGCAGTTCGATCGGATCGCCGGGGATCAGGCGGATCAGGAAAAAGGCGAGGGTGGTGATGCCGATGAAGGTCGGCACCACCATTCCCAGCCGGGTCAGGATGAAGCGGATCATACGACCGGACGCCCCGCCGCCCCGGACGAACGGCGGGGCGCGCCGCGGCCTATTTCAGGTCGACACCGTAGAAGGTGTGGCTGCCCAGCGGGTCGATCTTGTAGCCGACGACATTCTTGCGCATCGGCATGTAGACGATCGAATGGGCGATGGTGACCCAGGGAGCCTGCTCCTTGAAGATCACCCGCGCCTGCTCGTACAGGCCGGTGCGCTCGTCCCGGTCCGTGGTCACCTTGGCCTTCAGAAGCAGGTCGTCGAACGGTTTGTGGCACCAGCGGGCGCGGTTCGGCCCGCTCTTTGCGGCATCGCAGCCGAGCAGGACATGGAGGAAATTATCCGGGTCGCCGTTGTCGCCGGTCCAGCCGAGGAGGACCGTCTGGTGCTCGCCCGCGCCGCTCCGCTTGAGGTATTCGCCCCATTCGTAGGTGACGATCTTCGCCTTGACGCCGATCTTCGCCCAGTCGGCCTGGATGATTTCCGCCATGCGCCTGGCGTTCGGGTTGTAGGGCCGCTGGACCGGCATCGCCCAGATGTCGGTTTCGAAGCCGTCGGGGAAGCCGGCCTTGGCGAGCAGCGCCTTGGCCTTCACGGGGTCGTAGGGAAAGTCCTCGACCTTATCGTTGTAGGACCAGATGGTCGGCGGTATCGGGTTCTTGGCCACCTTGCCGGCACCCTGGAAGACCGCGTCGATGATCGCCTTCTTGTTGATCGCCATGTTAAGGGCGCGGCGCACGTCGGCATTGTCGAAGGGCTTCTTCTCGGTGTTGAAGGCGAGATATCCGACGTTGAGGCCCTCCTGCTCCAGCACCTGGACATCCGGGTCCGTCTTCATCGCCGCGACATCGGCCGGGTTCGGGTAGGGCATCACGTGGCACTCGCCCGCCTTCAGCTTGGCCCAGCGGACCGAGGCGTCCTTGGTGATGGCAAAGATCAGGTTGTCGATCTTGGCCTTGCCGCGGAAATAGGTCGGGTTGGCGCGATAGCGGATGATCGCGTCCTTCTGGTAGGCGAGGAGCTGGAAGGGGCCGGTGCCGACCGGCTGCTCGTCGACCTTCTCCGGCGTTTTCGCGGCCAGCATCTTGTCGGCATATTCCTTGGACAGGATCACCGCGAAATCCATGGCAAGATTGGCGATGAAG
>CAYGKX010000507.1:0-3247 GCA_964350225.1 uncultured Rhodospirillaceae bacterium
GCGTGATAGTCGCCATACCATTTGTTCACGCCCCGAAGGGCGATGATCGGCTCTACGATGGGGGCTTCGGCCATGAAAGGCGCAGGACTCCTGCGGTTCGGGGCGGTGGGCTTCGCCGGCAACCATTGCCGATACGGGGGGCCTATGCAATAGTTCTCGGCTCAAACCAAGGGCTTGGGGCACGGCGCGAACCACCTGCCCGGCACCCAGCACCAGCCATCCGGCAGACAACCCATCCGGGAGACAACAGGGGGACTTCCATGAAAGCGATCAAACTCGTGACGGCCGTTGCCGCCGTCGCCATGCTGGCTGTGGCCGGCCAGGCGAACGCCCAGGATTCGCGCCTGAAGAAAATCCTCGCCGACGGCGTTCTGAAGGCAGGCACGACCGGCGACTGGAACCCGATGACGATCAAGGACCCGGCGACCAACAGCTACAAGGGCTTCGACATCGACATCCTGAAGGAGATGGCCAAGGACCTGGGCGTCAAGATCCAGTTCGTCGCGACCGACTGGAAAACCCTGGTCTCCGGCGTCATCGCCGGTAAGTACGACATCACGGGCAGCGCGTCGCTGAGCCCGGCCCGCGCCAAGGTGGCGGGCTATTCGAACACCTATTTCTCGCTCGCGACCGTGCCGATCACGCTCAAGAAGAACCTCGCGCGCTTCAAGGACTGGGATGACCTGAACAAGGCCAACGTGACCGTCGCCGCGACCCTCGGTACGGTGCAGGAGCGCTATGTGAAGATCTTCTTCCCGGACGCGAAGAAGAAGATCATCGAGGCGCCGGCGCGCGACTACCAGGAAGTCTTGGCGGGCCGGGCGGACGCCAACATCACCTCGAACGTCGAGGCGGCGACCCTCGTCAAGAAGTACCCGCAGCTTGCCGTCGTGCC
Organism: uncultured Rhodospirillaceae bacterium; assembly: GCA_964350225.1. Classification (GTDB taxonomy): domain Bacteria; phylum Pseudomonadota; class Alphaproteobacteria; order Bin65; family Bin65; genus CAYGKX01. The sequence continues at coordinate 896 of CAYGKX010000507.1, forward strand.
GGTGCAGGAGCCCCGCGCCCGCACCCCGGTCGCCATGCTGCTGCCCCAGGCGGACCAGATCTGGATCAACTATGTGAACCACTGGATCACCTTGAAGCAGGAGCGCGGCTTCTTCGAAACGGTCGCCAAGAAATGGGGTCTGGCCTCGGACTGACGCCACCCCGATCAGTCGCGGCTCTGCCCGCGCAAGCCGCGCCAGTGGCCCCCGAAGGACATCGCGGTCGATCGCGCCCGTCATCCGGTCCTTCGGGGGCCGCCAGGCCGTCCGCCTGACGACCCAGAGCGGAGTGTTCAAGAGCGGATTCGCATGCGTCTCTACGGAGCTCCCTACAGCGCTTTCTGCGCCAAGGTGCGCGTTGCCCTGCGTCTGAAAGGCCTTCCCTTCGAGGAAGTGCCGCCGCCCGGGGGCTACGGCTCCGACGACTTTCGGGCCATCGCGCCGGCCGGGACGATCCCCGCCCTGGATATCGCCGGGCGGGTGCTGTTCGAGAGCAATGCCATTGTCGAGTATCTCGATGAGACCGCGCCGGCGCCGCGTCTCGTTCCCGAGGAGCCCGAAGTCCGGGCGCTCGCCCGGGCGATTGCGGGGTACCACGACACCCGGGTCGAGGCTGTGATCCGGCCGCTCTTCCCCCATATCGGGCCGGCGGACCCGGAGAGGGCGCCCTTCGACCAGGCCGCCAGGCTGGTGTCGGAGCGACTGGCACGGTTCGCCGAGATTGTGCGCCCGAGCCCTTATCTGGCAGGCGACGCGGTGACAATCGCGGATATCGGCTTTCCGTGCACACTGGCAATGGGCGAACGGCTTCTGGCCGAGGGCGGTGCCATACTGCGCCTGCCCCCCGGCTTCGGGGACTGGCGCGCGCGCCTTGCCGGGATCCCGGCGGTCGCCGAGACGCTCAGCGAAATGAACGAGGGACTCGAGAGCTGGATTGAAGGCAAATACCGGGCCGTGCAGGGATAGCGGACCGGCGAAATCAGGGAGATTGCGCATGAGCGCCTGGATCGAGATGATCCCCGACGACGCAGCGACCGGAAAGCTGCGGGAGATGTACGACAAGGTGCGCACACCGCACGGCACCGTCGACAATGTGATGCGCGCCCACAGCCTGAGGCCGCACACGATGGAAGGGCACCTCGTCCTCTACAAGAGCGTCCTTCACAACCCGGACAACGTCCTGCCTTTCTGGTTCCTGGAGGTCGTGGCCTCCTACACCAGCATCGTCAATCGCTGCGCCTATTCCTTCACCCATCACTTCACCAACGTCCGGAAGCTGCTGCGGGACGAAGGGCGGTCGGACGCGATCCTCGAGGCACTGGAGGCGCGGGCGCCGGAGCGGGTGTTCGGCGCGAAGGAAGCCGCGCTCCTCGTCTATGCCGCCAAGCTGACGGAGAATGTCGCGGGCATGGTCGCGGCGGACATCGAGGCGTTGCGGACGGCCGGCTGCGACGACGGGGAGATCCTGGAGGTCAACCAGGTCTGCGCCTACTTCAACTACTCCAACCGCCTTCTGAACGGGCTGGGCGTCACGACCGAGGGCGACGTCATCGGCTATTACAAAGACGAAGGCTGAGCCGTATAAGAACCGCCATGAGCTACGCAGAGGCACGATCCATCGACCCCGACGCGATCCCGGTCATCGACCTTGCCGGGCTGGCGAGCGACGACGACCGGGCGCTCGCCGAGGTCGCGGATGCGCTGGTGCGGGCGGCCGAGGGCACCGGCTTTTTCTATGTCCGCAACCATGGCATCGACCGCACAATCGTCGACGCGATGTTCGCGACCGCGCGGGCCTTCTTCGATCTGCCGCTGGAGGAGAAGCGGAAGGTCGCGGTCAACAGCCATCACCGGGGCTTCATCCGGATCGGCGAGGCGAAGATGTATGCCTCGGCCAAGGTCGACCTGAAGGAGAGCTTCGTCTGGGGCCTCGACGTCGAGGCGGACGATCCCGACTATCTGGCCGGCAACAGGATGATCGGCCCGAACCGCTGGCCGGATGCCCTGCCGGGCATGCGCCCCCAGCTTGTCGCCTATATGGACGCCTGCAACCGGCTGGGCATTCGCCTGCTGCGCGCCTTTGCGACCAGCATCGGGGTCGAGCGCGACTATTTCGTCCACCGCTTCGACCGGCCGATCAGCCGGGGCTCGCTCATTTACTATCCGCCCCAGGACCCGGACATGGGCAACGACCAGTTCGGGGTGGCCCCCCATACCGACTATGGCTGCCTGACCCTGCTTTATCAGGACGATGCGGGCGGCCTCCAGGTGAAGGGGCGCGACGGCGACTGGATCATGGCGCCGCCGATCCCCGACACCTTCGTGGTCAATGTCGGCGACCTGCTGGCCCGCTG
>CAYGKX010000508.1:0-3247 GCA_964350225.1 uncultured Rhodospirillaceae bacterium
GGAGGAACAGCGCAACCACTGCGTCGTCGAAGGAGATGTTGAAGGCGAAGAAGGCCCCGGCGGCCATGCCCTCCTTGCACTGGGGCAGGACGACATGGCGGTAGCGCTGCCAGGTGTTGGCCCCCATCACGCGCGCCGCTTCCTCGGTGAAGCGGTCCGCACCCTGCAGGACCGCGCCGACCGTCCGCACGACATAGGGCAAGGTGATGACCAGATGCCCGAGCACCAGCGCCCAGAAGGACGGCCCGCTGCCGTAGATCGAGAAAAGCATCAGGAGGCCGATGCCGAAGATCAGGGTCGGCAGCACCAGAGGCGACAGGAAGAGCGCCGCGATGACCTCCGAGCCCCGGAAGCGGAAACGGAAGAGCGCGATGGCGGCCGGTGTCCCGACGGCGAGCGACAGGAACGTGACGATGACCGCCAGTTTGATGCTGGTCCAGCCGGCCTCGAGATACTTGTCGGAGGACAGGACCTGCTCGTACCAGCGGAGGCTCACGCCCTGGGGCGGGAAGACGAGAAACTGGCTCGACGAGACGCTGCTGCCAACAACGACGGCGAGCGGCACGAGCATGTAGATGAGGACGAGGACCATGACGATCCCGCCCAGGAGACGCGCGAGGGGTGGAATGCCGCCGACCATCGTCTGTGCCCTCCCCTACCCGGCTGCGAGGTCGCGCCGGCGGAGGATCATCCCGTAGGGGATGACGACCGCCAGGGTCGCGAGCAGGAGGAGCATCGACATGGCCGCCGCGAAGTTCCAGTCGAGCGAACCGGTGATCTGGGAGTAGATGCCGCCCGCCAGAACCGGCAGGCGCACACCGCCGACCAGGGTCGGCGTGATGAAGGAGGAGATCGAGAGGGCGAAGCAGAGGAGGCATCCGGAGACGATCCCGGGCACGGCGAGCGGGACGACGACCGTCCGCATGACACCGAAATAGCCGGCTCCCATGGTCCGCGCCGCCTCCTCGATCCGCGTGTCGATCCGGGCGATGACGCCCATGATCGTCAGCGCCATGAAGGGCAGGAGGACCTGGACCATGGCGACGACGATGCCGGCCTCGGTATGCATGAGGCCGATGGGCTGGGAGATGATCCCCGGCCACTCCAGTGCCTTCGACAGGAGACCGCCCCGGCCGAGGATGACCAGCCAGCCGAAGGTGCGGACGACGACGCTCGTCATCAGCGGCAGGATCGTCAGGATGATCAGCCAGAAGCGCAGCTTCGTCCCGGCCCGCGCCATCATGTAGGCGAGCGGAAAGCCCAGGACGAAGGTGAAGAAGGTGATGATCGCGGACAGGCGGAAGGTCCGCTCCGCCACGCCCAGGTAGTAGTCGTCGACGAAGAACTTGGCGTAATGGGACAGGGTCCAGCCCGTAACGGTCCCGCCCGGCCCCGGCTGCTGGAAGCTGGTGACCAGAAGCTGCCCGACCGGCCAGAAGAAGGCGAAGACCAGGACGATGAGGCCAGGGAGCAAGAGGGCGAAAGGTTCGCGCTTGGTGGTCATCGGACGTGTGGGGGAATACGGACTTCGGAAACGAAGCCAGCGCCTCCCTCTCCCCACCGGGGAGAGGGCCGGGGTGAGGGGGGAACACCGGCTTTGACCATTTCAGCGAACGCCCTCACCATCCCCCTCACCCAGCTCCGGCTAAGCGCCTGCGGCGCTAAACCTGCGCAACCCTCTCCCCCAATGTTGGGGGAGAGGAGCCGGTAAAGTTATTTCGCGATCGTGCGCTTCCAGGCCTCGTTCCACTTGGGGCGGAGCTGGCCGACCTTGAGCCAGTCGAAGGAGACCAGCTTCTTCACGGCCGCCTCGCCGTAGGCAACCTGGCTCGCGACATCGGCCGGCAGCTTCACTTCCTTGTTGGTCGGGGCGTAGCGCAGGCCCATTGCCCAGCCACGGGAGGCGGCGGCGCGGATGGAGAAGTCGATAAACTTCAGCGCCAGGTCCCGGTTCTGGTCGCGGCCCTTCACCAGGTTCACCGTGATCGGCGCGAGGGCCGCGCCCTCCTCCGGCAGGATGAATTTCACCGGCAGCCCGGCCTTGGTCAGCGTGTAGGCATAGTCCTGGGCATAGGCGGCGACATAGGCGTTGCCCTGGGCGAAGTTCTGCTGGATCTCCGGCGACTTGGAAACGAGGGTCGCGTTGGGCAGCAGCGCCTTGATGAAGTCGAGGCCCGGCTGGATGTTCTCCAGGGTCCCGCCGTTGGCCCGATTGATCATCAGGAAGCCGAGCATACCGTAGGTGTTGCTCGCGGCGTCGGTGATCAGGACGCGTCCCTTGAATTCCGGCTTCGCCAGGTCCTTCCAGCTCGTCGGCGCGGTCTTCACCTTGTCGGTGTTGTAGAGGATGCCGATGACGGCGATCGAATACATCGGGCCGATGCCCTTCTCGATCTTGTCGACGGCGAAGGGGTACATGTTCTTGTAGTTCGACAGCTCGTCCGGCTTGATCGGCGCCAGCAGGCCGTCTTCGGCCGCCACGGCCTCAAGCCCGCCGGACAGGTGCACGACGTCGAACTGCGGATTTGCCCGTTGGGCGCGCAGCGCGGCCAGGGTCTGGCTCGAATAGGAGGTCACGACCTTGACCTTGACGTTGTACTGCTTCTCGAAGGGCGTGATGACCAATTCCCGATGCAGCTTCTCGTAGGAGCCGCCGAAGGAGTTGATGACCAATTCCTTCTGGGCCGTCGCCGGCGCCGCCGCGAGCGCCAGGGCCGCGGTCAGTCCGATCAGATAAGTCTTCCTCATTGTCCACTCTCCCTGGTCGGGCCGCCCGCGCCGGGCGGCCCCGTTCACCCATGGCCGCTTTCTAGAGGCGGCCGATCTCGATTTCCTTGGCGCCGGTCAGGCGGATGTCCCGGCACTGGTCGGCAAAGGCGTCCTGATTGTCGACCATCACGCCGAAAATGTTGCAGGGGGTCCAGCCGAGGGGGCCGAAGGTGCGGCCGCCATGGTCGTAGAAGCAGCCGATCTCCCACAGCTCGTCGGTCAGCCCCTTCATCGCGTTCTTGCCCTGATAGTACCAGAGGAGTTCGCCCTTGCCTGGGTTGACCGTCTGGTTCTCGTTGGGGATCGCGGTCGGGTCGAAGGTCTGGGCGTGTTCGGGCAGGCCCGTCATGATCTCCGGCCCGGCGAACATCGCGTGAAACACGGTGACGCGGAGCGGCGTCGCGAGGGCGTCCCAGATCGTTTGGCAGGTGACCGGCGCGTTGTCCCAATACAGGTCGCAGCCGCCGCGGACCTTGGC
>CAYGKX010000509.1:0-3247 GCA_964350225.1 uncultured Rhodospirillaceae bacterium
AAAGTTGTACGACCACTGTCATCCCTTCCTTCCCAACATCTGCTGATCGGAGTGCGGCGATGAAACTGAAAAAGAGCCTGTCCACCGTCGCGGTCGTCGCGACGGCACTCGGCGTCCCGGCGACGGCCGGGGCTGACACCATCAAGGTGGGCGTCATCCTGCCCTATTCGGGGGCGGCGGCCCAGGAAGCCAAGCTGATTGACCAGGGCATGGAGCTGTATATCAAGCTGCACGCCAAGGACATCGCGCCTCACAAGGTGGAGCTGATCAAGCGCGATTCGAAGCATCCGGGTGGCGAAGTCGCCAAGGTGCTGACGCGCGAGCTCGTGACCCGCGACCGGGTCAAGATCCTGACCGGCTACACCTATTCGCCGAACGCCATCGCCAGCGCCTCGATCGCGACCCAGGCGAAGGTGCCGATGATCCTGGTCAACGCGGCGACCGCCTGGATCCCGTCGCTCTCGCCCTACATCGTGCGTATCTCCTGGACGATGTGGCAGTCGGCCTATCCGATGGGCACCTACGCCTACACCAAGCTGGGCTGCAAGACCGCGGCCATCGGCTACACGGACTTCCCTCCGGGCAAGGACGCCAACAACGCCTTCAAGATGGCCTTCGAGAAGGCCGGCGGTAAGGTCGTCGAATCGATCCCGATGGGCGGCGCCCGCGAGGTGCCGGACTACACGCCCTTTTACCAGCGCGTCCGCAATGCCAAGCCGGGCTGCTTCTTCGTCTTCGTCCCGGGCGGCGCCCACTCGACCGCCGCGGCCAAGACCTTCAAGCGGCTGGGCATGGACAAGGCGGGCATCAAGCTTCTGTCGACCGGCGACCTGAGCCAGGACACCCGCCTCGCCGACATGGGCGACGCCGCGGTCGGCATGTATACCCTGCACCACTATTCCTCCTACTACGACACGCCGGCCAACAAGGCGTATGTCGCGGCCTGGAAGAAGGAGTACGGCGCGAACACCGTTCCGGATTACTTCGCCACCCAGGGTTACGACGCCATGGCGGCGGTCTTCCAGGTGATCAAGAAGCTGGGCAGCGACATCACCGCCGATAAGGCAGTCGCGGCGCTCAAGGGCTGGAAGTGGCAGAGCCCGCGCGGCATGGTCATGATCGACCCGGAGACCCGCGACGTCATTCAGGACATGAACGTCCATCAGGTGGTCATGGAGAACGGCAAGATCGTCGTGAAGACGATCCACACCTATCCGCAGATGAAGGACCCCTGCAAGGAGCTGAAGGTGGGCCGCTGCGCGAAGAAGTAGCGGACCTGGACAGTAGACCTCCACCTCTCGCCGGCCTCGGGCTTGCCCCCTCCCCCCTTGAGGGGGAGGGTCGGGGTGGGGGCGCGGTCCGCGCATCGCGCGGACAGAGAATAGTCTCCGTTCATGCTGCCAAATCCGTCATTCTTCTTGTTGGGCGCGGCTTTGCCGCGCGTCCCCTCACCCTCACCCTCCCCCTCAAGGGGGAAGGGAGTCGTCGGACTTCCGCGCGTCCGGCTTGAAGGAACGAAAACTTGGCGACCCTCGTCAGCCTGATCTTCGACGGCCTTGCCTACGGCATGGTGCTGTTCGCCATCTCGGTCGGCCTCTCCGTGACGATGGGCCTGATGGGGCTCGTCAACCTGGCCCATGGCGCCTTCGCGATGGCCGGCGGCTATGCGCTTTACGTCCTGATGACGTCGCTCGGCTTCGACTTCTTCAGCGCCCTCATGCTCGGGGCGGTGATCGTCGGGGTCGCCAGCATCGTTCTGGAGCGTGTCCTCTATCGCCATGTCTATGGCGGGACGGACGTCGATCAAGTGATGCTGACGATCGGCATCCTCTTCATGGCGATCGCGGCCCTGACATACTTCTTCGGGCCGGAGCCAAAGGCGATCCGCCTGCCGGAGATCCTGCGCACGCCCATCACGGTCGCCGGCATTACCCTGCCGACCTACCGCATCTTCATCGTGCTGATCGGGCTCGTCCTGATCGTCCTGCTCGGTCTGGGTCTGGAACGCACCACCGTGGGCGCCAAGAGCCGCGCCTCCGTCGACAATTACGGGATCGCCCAGGCAGTCGGCATCAACGTCAACCGCCTGTTCATGATCACCTTCGCCATCGGCAGCGGGCTCGCGGCGATGGGCGGCGGGCTTGCCAGCGAGGTCCTCGGCCTCACGCCCCGCTTCGGCATCCAGTATCTCGTCATGTTCCTGATTGTCGTGGCCGTCGGTGGCCTCGGCAGCATACGGGGCGCTTTCCTGGCCGCGGTCGTCCTCGGGCTGATCGACAACGCGGCCAAATATTTTGTGCCCCAGGGCGGCGCCTTCTTCATCTATGCCGTGACACTGATCATCCTCCTGTGGCGCCCCGACGGCCTGTTCGGCAAACAGGAAGCGCACGAGCATGGCGCGACCGCGACCCACGAGCACAATGCGATCCCCGTCTGGCTGCGCGGCAAGAGCTTCGAGACCATCGGCGCCTACCTCAAATCGCGCTTCGGGCTGCGACTGATCGAACTCCTGCCCTGGCTCCTCGCCATCGCGGTCTTCTTCTTCCTGTCGGATCGCCTCGCCTTCGCGGGGCAGGTCCTGATCATGGTCCTCTTCGCCCTCTCCCTCGACCTGGTCTTCGGCTATGCCGGCCTCATCACCCTGGGCCACGCCGCCTTCTTCGGCATCGGCGCCTATGCCGCCGGCCTCCTGTCGGCGAAGCTTGGTGTGACCGAACCCTTCACCGGGCTCGGTTTCGCGCTTCTCGTCTCCGGCCTCGTCGGGCTCGCGGTCGGCTGGGTTCTGGTTCGCTATCGCGGGCTCACCTTCCTCATGCTGACCCTCGCGACCGGCATCCTGCTCTACGAGTTCGCCAATCTCCGCGCCGACATCACGGGGGGCTTCGACGGGTTGACCGGCATCAGCGTCGATCCCCTCTTCGGCATCTTCGAATACGACCTCTGGGGCAAGACACACTATCTCTACATCCTTGGTATCCTGGTCCTCGGTTATCTCGTCGCACGCCATATCGCGACCTCCTGGTTCGGCCAGTCGCTGATCGCCATCACGGGCCATCGCCGCCGCGGCAATCGATAACAGAGTGCCGCCCAGACAATAGCTGACAGCATGCACTTTCCGCTCAGGAACGATGGCCGAAATAGCGTCCAGCGCGGCCATCGGGCCAAGCCGACGGTAATCCTCCATGCCGAGATTGCGATCCTCGGAGTCCGGATTGCGCCAGGAAATCATGAACACGGTATGCCCTTG
>CAYGKX010000510.1:0-3238 GCA_964350225.1 uncultured Rhodospirillaceae bacterium
GCTCGATCTGCTCGGCGATATTCGGCAATTGACATACAATGACATCGTCTTTCCGGAAGCCGTCCGCCGCCAGGATCGCCGCCAGCCGGTCGGCCGAGTGGGCAAGCTCGCGATAGGTCAATCGCTTGGGGGCGCCGAGAGTGAAGGTTGGCCGGCGCGGGTCGTCGACCACGGCGTCCCGGTCGGGCGTGGCCCGGCAATTGGCGATAAAGCGCTGCCAGATCGTATCGTCGCCCCAGGCGCCCAGCGCCTTGTAACGCTCAATGAGATCGGGCGGGAACGGCGTCATCGGCAATTCTCTGTATGCGTCCCACCGGTCACGAGCGCTCGTGGGACCCGGACCTTCGTTCAGGTGGACTGAAGATATTCGGATTTGAAGCGCGCGACCAGATCGCGCACCGGCAAGGTGCGGTCAATCGCTCCGACTCCCTGCCCGGCCGACCAGATGCCTTTCCAGGGCTTCACTTCCATGTCCTTCTGGCCGGTGAAGTTCATCTTGGCCTTCTTGTCGACCAGTTCGTCCGGATCGAGCCCCTGGGCCACGATACTGGGCCGGAGCATGTTGGCCTTCGCGCCCGTGAAGGCCTTTGTCACGACCAGATCCTGCGCGGTGCATTCCTCGAGCAGTTTCCGGTGCTGTGGATCCGCGAGGCTCTCTTCCGTCGCGATGAAGCTGGTTCCGACATAGGCGAAGTCGGCGCCCAGCACTTCGCAGGCCCGCACGGCCTGGCCGGTCGATATCCCGCCGGCCAGCGCGACGGGGCCGTCCCAGAACTGGCGCACTTCGTTGACGAAGGCGAAGTGGCAAAGTTCACCGGTATGTCCGCCGGCACCGGCGCAGACCAGGACCAGACCGTCGGCACCGGCGTCGATCGCCTTGCGCGCGAGCGGTACGCTGTTGACATCCGCGAAGACCAGACCGCCATAGCCATGGACGTCGTCGACCACACGTTTCGGGCTGCCCAGGGCCGTTATCACGATCGGCGCCCTGTATTTGACAACCAGTTCGAGGTCCGCCGGAAGCCGGGCGTTGGTCGAGTGAACCACGAGGTTCGCCGCCCAGGGTGCGATGGGCGCCTCGTGATCCTCTTCCGCCGCCGCGGCGAGCCTGTCCGTGATTTCCTTCAGCCACCGGTCCAGGTCCTCGACGGTCCGGCAGTTCGGCGTGGGGAAGGTGCCGACGACACCCGCCCGGCAGGCCTCGACGACAAGATCGGGGCCAGAGATCAGAAACATCGGCGCGACGAACATGGGCAACGTCAGCGCCTTCAAGGCTTCAGCAGATTGCATGCTCAGGCCCAGCCGAGATCTTCGCCACGAACCCAGGTCGTGTGAAAGCCGAGCGGAATGCGCTGTGGGAGCTTGATCCGCGCGATCGGGCCGTCGCCGACATTCCGGGCATCGAACAGGTGACACTCCGATTGCCAGGTCGCCGTATCGGTCACGAAGGTGATGACATAGCCATCATCCTCGTCATCCTTCTCGGTCGCGCCGACCTTGGTCGCGAACGGCGCCTCGTTGCCATAACAGCCTTCGCCGTAGTCCCATCGGTCATATGCCCCGGTCTCGGTGTCGTATTTCACCAGCGCGTCGAAGGTCTGGCAGTGGCCCGTCAGGCTGCCGGGCGTGTCGTCCAGCGGCGGAATATACTGGTTGTAGGTGAAGCGCGACTTCAGGCCGGCATAGAGCGGATTGATCATCGGGAACTCGGTATTCAGATCGTCGAGTTGCTGCTCCCTGGTCTCCCCGGTCTTCAGGTTGAAGCGCCAGCGGTGCAGCACGTGGATCCGCTGGCGAAGCGACAACATCGACGCCAGTCCCTCGTTCGCGGGATCCCGCTTGTAGCTCGGGTCCGGCTGGCGACAGCCATCCATGACGATCCAGTCGCCTTCCTCCCAGCAATTGACGATATGCAGGATGTAGCAGGGCTCCGCCTCGAACCAGCGCACCTCGTCGCTCTGCCCGTAACGGGGAATGACGCCGAACCGGGCCGGGATATCGGGATGGAAGGTGACCTGCCGCTTGTTCACCTTGTCCAGCAGATCGACGTCCTGGAAGAAGGGCAGATCGTGCAGGATGGAGTAGTTCTCGGTCATCCCGATGTCGTGGGGCGAGCGGGGGCCGGGAATGTCGATCGGCACCTCGTGCAGCAGCTCTCCCGTCGGGCTGCCGACGCCATAGGTCATGTAGGGCGCCTTGTTCCCGTAGTTGAACATGATCAGTTCGCCGGTCCGCGGATCGGTCTTCGAATGTGCCGACAGCGTGTGCCGCAGCTTGCCGCCGAAATCCTCCGCGCCCCGGGTCTCGAGGGTGACGGGATCGATCTCGTAAGGCACGCCCGCCAGGTACCAGAGGCTCAGGAGCTTTCCGTTGTAGAAGAGGACGTCGGTGTTGGAGTTGTCCTTGATCGGCGAATGCGGCAGCGAAAAGTCGAACGGACCCGCCAGACCGGGCCAGATGTTGCGCCCCTCTTCCGTCTCGCGGTCGAAGGCGAAGGTATGGACCCAGCGCGACTTGTAGGACGCCTTGCCATCCCGGAAGTAGATGGCGTGCAGCATCCCGTCGCCGTCGTAGTAATGGTACTTCGTCTTCGGCTTGAACCGCTGGTTCGGACCGTTCCGGACGTAGGCGCCCGCGAGGTCCGCCGGAATTTCGCCTTCCACTTCCAGATCTTCAGCCGAGACCTCCGTCTTCACCGGCGCAAAGACGCCGTGGAGATAGGGCTGGTCGACGCCCCAGATCCAGTCCGGCACGTCTGTCGGTGGGCTGCCGGCGGCCCCCAGCGCCGCGACATTGCGCAATGTGACCGGAAGATGGGCGAGCTTTTCCTGGATGGGTGTCAGCATCGTCGAACCTCGATTGCGAGCCGCGGGCCTCGAAAAAGACTGCACCAGGAACCTTTGGCCCGGTGCGCGTGGCCGGTTGCGGAATATCTGAACTTTCATTACTAGACCTATTCAATGTCACTCCGGCGGACGCGGTTGTCAACCGTCCGCAGACGGGCGGCAGCGATATCTCCGGAAGGAAAGGGAAAAATCGATATGCAGATGGCGCCGAAGTTGCCGTGGGTTCTGTTGCCGGGCCTGCTGGGCGACCGCGAAGCCTGGTCTCCGGTCCTGGCTGGGCTCGAGAACGTGCAAGCGCACTGCCCGACCTGTCCCGTTTCCGATTCCATCGCGGAGATCGGTGCCGCCCTGCTGGAATCGGCGCCGGAACGATTCGTCCTCGCCGGCCATTC
>CAYGKX010000511.1:0-3231 GCA_964350225.1 uncultured Rhodospirillaceae bacterium
CGGCGGCGTGGCCGCCTCTTCGGTGTATCGGGTGAGAATAACCCGCTCGGCTTCCTCAAGCGCCTCGTCCAATGAGGCGAACGCGCGCGCGTCGCCCGCTGGATCGACGATCCCCTCTGCCGACAGGATACGGGCGATCCTCGGGCGCATGTCGCAGATCTCCAGGGTCACCCCATGGCGGTCACAGAGGTTGCGCAGCTTCAGGAAGCTCATGGTCGCCGAGGCCTCTATCCCTGTCACGAACTGGCAATCGAGGATCAGGGTATGCACGTCGCCGCGACCGTCGGCGATGAGCCTGCGGGTCATCTCGAACAGGCGGTTCGCGGTGCCGAAGAAGATGTAGCCCTGAAGCCGCAGGATCTGGATCGACTCGCCGTGATCCTCGAGGATGTCGGCAGTGTCCTTCGCATACTGGACCTTGCTGGCATAGGTTGCGCGGCTGAGGCGCTGCTTGACGATGCCGACCTGGCTGTAGCTGACCGCGAAGGTCAGACAGGCGGCGACGATGCCGATGACGAAGCCCTCGATATAGCCGACGAAAATGATGAGGAGCGCGATGACGACCGCCAGCAGATAGTCGGCCCAGGATTGGCGGGGCGGCAGCCGGCGGACCGTGTTCCAGGTCGCGAGGGCACCGAGAAAGATCAGAAGTCCGCCGACCATCGGTGTCGGGACGATGCGGATGATCTCGACCCCGAAAGCCAGTGCGATGGCGCAGATGCCCGCCGAAATCAAGGCGCTTAGCCGGCGCTTGCCGCCCAGTTCATCGTTTAGAACGGTCCGGTTGAGTGAAAAGCTCGACGGCATGCCGCCGAGCGTGGCGCTGACCAGGTTGCCGATCCCGGTGGCGCGATACTCCTGGTCGAGCCGCACTTCGCTTTTTCGGTGAATCTCCAGCCCCGTGCTGTTGACGACGACCGCGATGGCCGAAACGGCGGCGGCGGCCAGGGTCTCGGGTACGCGATCGAGAAGCAGTCGCCAGTCGGCCGGGCCGATCAGGTCCAGCCGCCAGGGCCATGTGAAATGCGCGTCGCCACCGACGGCGAGGAACCAGCCCCGCGCGGTCGCCTCGGCCGCGCCGATTCCGAAGACGGGCAACGCGACCTGTCCGGCCACGAGGCAGAGGCCGAAGAAGAGGGGGGTCGCCACTGGCGAGCCGCGAAAGCGCGTGCGGATGACGAACATGATCGCCGCAAAGAGGACGGCACCGGTTAGCGGCAGGGCGTGCTGTAGGATCGGCTGAACGTCATTCCACAGGTTCGCGACCGACGTCCCGACAACGACCCTGTAGCCGCCGCCGATCAGGAGGAGGCCGGAGGCCATCAGAAAGCCGCCCGCAACGGGATAGGGGACGAACCTCATCAGGTTGCCAACCCGGAAACTGCCGAGGACCAGCCCGAAGACCGCGACCAGCAGGGTCGTGAAGGCGACCGCCAGCAGGACGATTTGTACCGCCCTGTCGGTGCCGGCAGCCGGTCCCAGGGTGGCGGCAATACCGGCGGCCATCAGGCCAAGAACGGCGACGACCGGCGTGTCCGGTGCGGCGATCGCGCCCCTGATCGAAGAGAAGAGGGCATAGAGCGCCCCCGCGACCGCCGCCGCGAGGAGGGCGGCCGCCAGGCCCTGGGACAGGCCGACCCTGAGCGGACCCGAAAAGACTACGGCGGCGAAGGACAGGCTGTAGACGATCATGACCACGCCGACCGTGCCGCCGGCGAAGAGCTCCAGGCCGAGGCCGGGCGTACCGATCTGGGACCTGATGTTGCTTTCCGTCATGTCATCGAACTGCCCATGCGGGCAGCGTAGAGCGGCCGGGACCGGGAGGGAAGGTGCGGCGGCCTGGTCCACAGGTTGCCGGATCGCTCCCTCCCCCCTCAGGGAGAGGATCTGCGTCAGTCGCCGCGGGCCCTCTTCGCGGCCAGCGCCGCCAGGATCTTCTCCGGCGCGATCGGCAGGCTCGTGATGCGCACGCCGACCGCGTCCTCGACAGCATTCGCGATGGCCGACGCGACGGGCAGGATGCCGGCCTCGCCCATGCCCTTGGAGCCGAAGGGGCCGGGTCCGTGCCCCTGTTCCTGGAGGATCGAGACGAAGCTCTCCGGCCGGTCGTCGGCCCGGGCGATGCGATACTTGAAGGCCTCGATGTTCATCAGGTCCGGGCCGTCATAGACCATCTGCTCGAAGAGCGCCTGGCCGACGCCGAACATCGCCGCGCCCTCGTCCTGCCCCCGGCAGACATCGGCCTGGATGGCCCGCCCGGCATCGCCGCTGACGACCAGCTTCTTCAGGCTCACCCGGCCGGTCTCCTCGTCGACCTCGACCTCGGCCGCCCCCCAGCCGATTTCCCAGGAAACGCAGGGGGCTTCCAGCGGCGCGTCGTGGCTCGTCTCCGCCTTGAAATAGCCGCGCCCGATGAACTCCATGCCCGTGCCGCCGTAGTAGCCCATGATCATAGGCGGCAGCGGGTGGGCCTCTTCGCCCCGCTTCACGACCCAGTTTTCGATCGTGATCTCGTCCGGCGCACAGCCGAGCCTCCCCGCCGCGAACTCCGTCACCTGGCGCAGGCAGTCCCGTGCCGCGCGCTCGACGGCCTGGCCCATGACGACGATGGCGGAGGAGGCGTTGGTGCCCTGGTCGAAGGGTGTGATGTCGGTGTCGATGGCGGCGTAGGACACCCGTGTCGCCGGTGCCTTGAAGACCTCCGCGACCACGCGGGTCAGGGCCGTCGTGACGCCCTGGCCGATTTCGGTCGTGCCGCAGTTGAGGATCAGGCCGCCGGTCGTGGTCGCCTTGACCTGGGCGAGGGCCGGCTTGTTGACCCCGCCCGAATCCTTGAAGCCGACCGAGATCCCGATCCCGCGTCCGCCGCCCCGGTTGGCGGTGCGGTAGCCGATCTCGTCGAGGACGACCTCCATGCCTTCGTGCAGGTCGCTGTCGATGCCGCTCTCGCCCGGGACGAAGGGGTCGCCCAGCTTGAGGAAGTTCTTCGCCCGGATCTCGTAGGGGTCGATGCCGAGACGCCGGGCGATCATGTCGATCTGCGATTCGGAGGCCCAGGTCGACTGGGTGCCGCCGAAGCCGCGGAAGGGACCGGCCGGCGTCGTATTGGTCATGACGCAGTCGCAGAAGCTATCGATATATTGCCAGCGATAGGGGCCGGGGATGCGGTAGCCGGCTTTCTCGGCGACCAGCGGGGAGGCGTCGGAATAGGCGCCGGAATCGAGCTGGATC
>CAYGKX010000512.1:0-2963 GCA_964350225.1 uncultured Rhodospirillaceae bacterium
CAGCAGCGGGCGTGGCGTCGATATCAGCGCCGGCGCAACTGGAACAGATACTAGAGCGTTATCGTCTTAGTCGGAAGCATATCCGGCGTTGACGAGGTAGTTGTAGCATTCCTGTGGTTCGAAGAGGTCGAGGAGGCTTCCGATGCGTCGCCATGTGTCTTCGTCCGTGCGCTCCTGGGCGCGTCGGAGGAAGTGCTTGAGCTTGGCGAAGACCTGCTCGATGGGGTTGAGGTCGGGGCTGTAGGGCGGCAGGAAGAAGAGGCGGGCGCCGGCGGCTCGGATGGCGTGTCTGACGGCCTTGGCCTTGTGGCTTCCGAGATTGTCCATGACGACGATGTCGCCGGGTTCGAGGGTGGGGACGAGGACCTGCTCGACATAGGCCTGGAACCGGATGCCGTTGATCGGGCCGTCGAAGACGTAGGGGGCGGTGAGCCGGTCCGAGCGCAGGGCGGCCAGGAAGGTCAGGGTGCGCCAGCGGCCGTGCGGCGCGCGCCCGACCAGGCGCTGGCCCTTCGGGCCCCAGCCGCGCAGCGGCGCCATGTTGGTCTTGGCCCAGGTCTCGTCGATGAAGACCAGGCGGCGGGGGTCGACGCGGCCCTGGTAGCGCCGCCACTGTCGACGCCGGCGCGCGACGTCGGGGCGCTCCTGCTCAGCGGCGAGCGCGCTTTTTTTTGAAGCTGAGGCCCAGGCGGTGGACGAAGGACCACAGCGCCCCGTAGCTCACCTTCACCCCCCGCGCCGCCAGTTCCGCCTGCAGTGCGTACAGTGGCAGGTCCGGGCGCTCGCTCAGCAGCGACCGCACCAGCTCCGCATGAGGCTCCAGGATCGGACGACGCCAGCCCCCGAACTTCGCCGGAGCCGCGCTCCCCGTCGCCCGGTACCGCTGAGACCACTTCACCACCGACGAAACGCTCACGTCGAAGTCGGCCGCCACCTTCCGAACCGTCTCACCGGCCATCACACGCGCCACCACGCGCTCACGCAAGTCCAACGAATAGGGCTTCGCCATATCTGCTGGCCTCCAACTCCAGCAGATAGCTTGAATCACATCTTCAAAGAACCGGGAATCCCAAAAACGATTCGGGCTAACGAGATAACGCTCTAGAGCCCGTGCAAAGATAGATAGAGCGGCGGCGTCCTACGCCGCCTGTGTGCGGGCCGGCCCCAGGTCCATCGAAACGCCTTCGCGCCGCATGTGGCGTTTCGCGCGCCAACGCACGAAGCGGTACATCGTGCGGGCAAGGGCCATGTTGAGGCGGCCATGAGGCTTCAGCCCCACGGCCTTGAAGGCCATTGCGAGCGCCCGCTCGATATGGGCGAAGCGATAGATGGAATAGGCCCGGGCGATATACTTCTGGGTGTAGACCTTCCGGTCGTACGGCCCGTCGCCCTGATGGTTCGCCGCATAGTAGGCGTAGGCCAGTTCGTCGTCCTCGGTCTCCCGGATACGGCCTATCGCGACCCACAAACGCCGCAAGAAGCCGACATTCTCGGCCTTCAGATAGCGCTTGTGATAGCTGTAGAACAATTTGTAGTGGCGCAGTTCGTCCGCCGCGATGTTCTGGGCGACCTGCTTGAGGACCGGCTCCTCGGTATAGGAGGCAATCGCGGCATAGAGCGACGAGGTGCCGCATTCCACGATGCAGCGGGCGATCAGTTCGCCCACGCGGGAGCCGCGCACCGACGCCTCTGCGTCGAGCGGCAGCTGGATCTTGTCCTTGAAGTCGGCGAAGGCCGCGTCAAAGTCGAAGCTGGCATCCGCCATCTCCGCCCAGCGGCCAAGCGCGTCGCCGTGCTGGACTTCCTCGATGCCCCAGGTCACGGCGGCGTCGCTGAACTCCGGGTCGTCGGCAAAGACCTTTTGCAGATACTTGGTGTAGGTGTCGCCGTTCTTCTCGACCAGCGACGCAGCTTTGACGACCTTAAGCAGTTCGGGATCGACTTTGGACGGATCGAAGCGATCCCATGCGATGTCGTCCAATGTCCAATGCTTCATCTTGCCCTCGGAGCCGTTTCACATGCGTGGCGCGGTTCCACTCAGCTGGATCTTGTCTGGCACAAGGAGAGAACGCAGCGCCGCGAACTTAGGTTCCGGCCGCACCAAAGTCTAGATTTTACAGGAACTGAATGTAGTCGCCAAGATCGGCGGACATTGGAATGACGGAAGCCGCCTAGGCGGCGACTTCAAGCATCGTCTCGCGCATCTTGATCTTGGCCTGGACCGCCGCGCGCTCTTCGTCGGTCTTGGCGTCCTTTTCGTCGTCGCGCAGGTCGCGCAACTCCGCCTCGACCTTTGCCTTGTCGATATCGCCGACCGGCATGGCGACTTCCGCCAGAACCGTGCAGCGCGTTCCGGTGACCTCGGCGAAACCGCCTGCGATGAAGATCTCGCTCGTCACCTGGTTGCCTTCGAAGACCCGGATGACACCCGGGCGCACGGTCGAGATCAGGGGGGCGTGACGCGGCAGGACGCCGAAGTCGCCTTCAGCCCCCGGCACCACGACCATGTCGACCGGCTCGGACACCAGAAGCCGCTCCGGAGACACCAATTCGAACTCGACTTTGCCTTCTTCGGCCATGTTCCTGCTCCGGCCCCGCAGGGGCCCTGGTTCAGTGCCTTGCCCGTCTCCGTACCCTTCGACAGGCTCAGGATGAGGGGTGTGCAAGAAGCCGCCGATGCGACCTTGCTATTCCTCGCCCCAAGAAACCACCCTCACCCTGAGCCTGTCGAAGGGTCCGGATGCAGGCCAAATCCGCCTGCACCGCCTCCGCAAGGCCCCGGCGAGGCCGTCCGTTACGCCGCTTCGGCGGCCATCTTCTTGGCCTTGTCGACGGCCTCGTCGATGGTGCCGCACATGTAGAAGGCCTGCTCCGGCAGATGGTCGTATTCGCCGGCGACAATGCCCTTGAACGCCTTGATCGTCTCCTCGAGCGGCACGTACTTGCCCTGGTCCCAGTCGGCG
>CAYGKX010000512.1:2973-3219 GCA_964350225.1 uncultured Rhodospirillaceae bacterium
TGGATCTTCCGCGCGCGGGCCACGACCAGCTTGTCCTCTTCCGACAGCTCGTCCATGCCCAGGATCGCGATGATGTCCTGCAGGCTCTTGTAGTTTTGCAGCACCTCCTGCACCGAGCGCGCCACCGCGTAGTGCTCTTCGCCCAGGATACGGGGGTCGAGAATACGCGAGGAGGAGTCGAGCGGGTCGACCGCAGGGTAGATGCCCAGTTCCGCAATCTGGCGCGACAGAACCGTCGTCGCATCC
>CAYGKX010000513.1:0-3218 GCA_964350225.1 uncultured Rhodospirillaceae bacterium
GGCGCGAGAAATGCGACGGGATAACCGGCGGGACAACCGGCGGGACTCGAGCGACCGTGACGAGCCCGAGCTGATCGAGAAGCTCGTCTCGATCAACCGGGTCGCAAAGGTGGTCAAGGGCGGCCGGCGCTTCGGCTTCGCCGCGCTGGTTGTGGTTGGCGATGGCAAGGGCCGGGTCGGCCATGGCGCCGGCAAGGCGCGTGAGGTGCCGGAGGCGATCCGCAAGGCGACCGAACAGGCCAAGCGCAGCATGGTCAAGGTGCCGCTGCGCGAAGGCCGCACGCTGCATCACGACGTCAAGGGCCGTTATGGCGCGGGCCGTGTCGTGCTGCGCGCGGCGCCTCCCGGTACGGGCATCATCGCTGGCGGTCCGATGCGCGCGATCTTCGAATGTATCGGCGTCGGCGACGTCGTCGCCAAGTCGGTCGGCACGTCGAACCCCCACAACATGGTCAAGGCGACATTCGACGCCCTGGTTCACACCCAGTCGCCGCGCGACGTCGCGGCGCGCCGGGGCAAGAAGGTGGGCGAGATTGTCGGCCGCCGCGACACCACGGCGGACGCCTGAGGCGGAGGACAAGATGGCGAAAGGCAAGACCATCACGGTCACCCAGATCGGCAGCCCGATCGGCCGCAAGCCCGACCAGCGCAAGACGCTGATTGGCCTCGGCCTGAACAAGATGCATCGCACCCGCGAGCTGGAAGATACGCCGGCGGTGCGCGGTATGATCGACAAGGTCAGCCACCTGGTCAAAATCGAGGAGGCCGGCTGAACGTAACCCGTTCTGCCGGCGTCCAGGGACGCGAACGATGAAATTGAACGAAATCAAAGACAACGACGGCGCGCGCAAGGATCCGATGCGGATCGGCCGGGGCATCGGCTCGGGCAAGGGCAAGACGGGCGGTCGTGGTCAGAAGGGCCAGAAGTCCCGGACCGGCGTGGCCATCAAGGGCTTCGAGGGCGGCCAGATGCCGCTCTATCAGCGCCTGCCGAAGCGCGGCTTCACGAACATTTTCCGCAAGGATTATGCGGAGGTGAATGTCGGCCGCCTGCAGACGGCGATCGACGCCAAGAAACTCGATCCGAAGGCGACCGTCACCGCGCAGGTCCTGAAGGAAGCCGGTGTCATCCGGCGGGTCAAGGACGGCATCCGGCTTCTTGGCAAGGGCGAGCTGTCGGTCGCGCTGACGATCGAGGCGGCCGGGGCCAGCAAGGCCGCCGTGGAGGCGGTTGAAAAGGCCGGCGGCAAGGTCGATATACAGGCTCCCCCGGCGCCGGCGAAAACCGGCAAGCGCGCCGCCAGGAAGGCCGCCGCCCGCGAGAAGGCGGCCAAGGCCGGCCAGGAATAGGGCGCAGGGACTTCAGGTAACCGACGCGAGCGGATCGGACGGCACGAATGGCAGCCACTGACAAGATGGCCGGCAGCATTGGGCTCGGCGCCTTCTCCAAGGCGACCGAGCTCAAGAAGCGATTGTGGTTCACGCTTGGCTGCCTGGTCGTCTACCGGCTCGGCACCTACATCCCGATTCCGGGCATCGACCAGCAGATCTTCGCGGACATCTTCCGCCAGATGTCGCAGTCCGGCGGGCTGATCAACATGCTGTCCGTTTTCTCGGGCGGCGCCATCGAGCGCATGACGATCTTCGCGCTCAACATCATGCCCTATATCTCCGCGGCCATCATCATGCAGCTGATGACCGCGGTCTCGCCGCGCCTCGAGGCGCTGAAAAAGGAAGGCGAGGTCGGGCGGAAAAAGATCAACCAGTATACCCGCTATCTGACGGTGCTCCTCGCCGCCGTGCAGGCCTACGGCATCGCCGTCGGCCTCGAGGGCGCCCAGAGTTCGGCCGGCGCCGCCGTGGCGGATCCGGGTATGTTCTTCCGCGCCTCGACGGTCATTACGCTCGTCGGCGGCACGATCTTCCTGATGTGGCTGGGCGAGCAGATCACCGCGCGCGGCGTCGGCAACGGCATCTCGCTGATCATCTTCGCCGGGATCGTGGCGACCGGACCGGCGGCTGTCGGACAGTTGTTCGAGATGGGCCGCCAGGGCTCGCTGTCGGCGGTCATGATCATCATGTTCATGCTGATCGCCGTCGGCGTCGTCGTCTTCGTCGTCTTCATGGAGCGGGCGCAGCGGCGCATCGTCATCCAGTATCCGAAGCGGCAGCAGGGCAATCGGATGACGCAGGGCGAGAGCTCGCACATCCCGCTCAAGCTGAATACCGCGGGCGTCATCCCGCCGATCTTCGCCAGTTCGCTCCTGCTCCTGCCCGCGACCCTGACGAGCTTCTCCGGCAATCAGGGCCCAGAGTGGCTGAACTTCATCAGTGCCTATCTCGGGCGCGGCCAGCCGGTCTTCATGGCGGTCTATGTCGCGATGATCGCCTTCTTCGCTTTCTTCTACACGGCGATCGTCTTCAACCCGCAGGAAACGGCGGACAACCTCCGCAAGTATGGCGGTTTCGTTCCGGGCATCCGGCCCGGCAAGCCGACGGCGGACTACCTGGATTATGTCCTGAGCCGCATCACGGTTGTCGGCGCGCTGTATCTCTGTGCGGTCTGCGCGCTGCCGGAACTGCTGATCACGCAGTATTCGATCCCGTTCTACTTCGGCGGCACGTCGCTCCTCATCATCGTCTCGGTGACGATGGACACGGTCGCGCAGATCCAGGGCTACCTGTTGGCCCACCAATATGAAGGGCTCATCAAGAAGTCGCGCCTACGTGGGAAACGCTGATGAACTTGATACTTCTGGGACCGCCAGGCTGCGGTAAGGGGACCCAGGCGAAGCGGCTGCAGGACAAGTACGGTTTCGTGCAGTTGTCGACGGGGGACATGTTGCGGGCGGCAGTGGCTGCCGGCACCGAGATCGGCCTCAAGGCGAAGGCGGTGATGGATGCGGGCAAGCTTGTGTCCGACGACATCGTCATCGGCATCATTGCCGAACGGATCGACGAGCCGGATGTGGTCGGCAACGGCTTCATCCTCGATGGCTTTCCGCGCACGGTTGCGCAGGCGGCCTCTCTCGACGGCGTCATGAAGGAGAAGGGCCGGACCCTGGACCACATCATCGAGATGAAGGTCGATGAACGGGCTCTCTTCGCGCGCATCGACAACCGGGCGCGTGAAGCGGCCGCGGCGGGCGAGGCGGCACGCGCCGACGACAACCCGGAGACTCTGAAGAAGCGGATCCTGGTCTACAAGGAACAGACTG
>CAYGKX010000514.1:0-2869 GCA_964350225.1 uncultured Rhodospirillaceae bacterium
GAGCAGGGCGTGGACGAGATCGTCTATATGGACACGGTCGCCTCCCTGTATGGCCGCAACAACATCCTGGATGTGGTCAGCGAGGCGGCGCGGGAGATCTTCGTGCCGTTGACGGTGGGCGGCGGGATCCGCACGGTCGAGGACATCGTCGGCGCGCTGCGCGCCGGGGCGGACAAGGTTGCGATCAACACCGCCGCCATCGGCCGGCCGGCGTTCTTGAAGGAGGCCGCCGAGGTTCTGGGCAGCCAGTGCATCGTCCTGTCGGTCGAGGCCAAGCGGCGCGCGCCCGGCAAATGGGAAGCGCTGACCGATAACGGCCGGGAGCGCACCGACGTCGACGTGCTGGATTGGGTGGTTGAGGCCGAGCGGCTGGGCGCCGGGGAAATCCTCCTGACCTCCGTCGACCAGGAAGGGACGCGGAAGGGACTGGACCTCGACCTCATGCGCGAGGTGCGGGAGCGGGTCGCCATCCCGGTGATCGGCTGTGGCGGGGCGGGGAGTGCCGACCATGTCGTGGCCGCCGCCCGCGACACCCGGCTCGACGCCGTCGCCTGCGCCAGCGTCTTTCATTTCGACACCGTCCCCTTGCCCGCGATGAAGGCCTCCCTGGCGGATGCCGGGCTGTCGGTGCGGCTGTGAGAGGGGCCGGCACATGACCGTCGTCGTCGACTACGGCCGGGGCAACCTGTTCAGCCTGGGCCAGGCATTGCGGCACCTGGGCGCGGAATTCGAGATCAGCGACGACCCGGCCGCCGTCGCCGGGGCGGACCGCATTGTCTTTCCCGGCGTCGGCGCCTTCGGCGACGCGATGGCGGGCCTGACCGCGCGGGGCCTCGTCGACCCCATCCGCAAGGCGGTCGACCGCGGCGTGCCGCTGCTGGGCATCTGCGTCGGCTGCCAGCTTCTGCTGGCCGAGGGGGAGGAATTCGGGACACATGCCGGCTTGGGCCTCCTGCCCGGCACGGTGCGCCGCCTGCCTTCCCCGCGCCCGGACGACCCGGCTGCGATCCGCATTCCCAATGTCGGCTGGCGCGCGGTCGAGGCCGCGCCGGACGACCCGGTCGTGGGGCCGCTTTCAAACGGCGACATGGTCTATTTCGTGCATTCCTTCGCGCCCTTCGTGGACGATCCGGGCGACGCCATCGGCTGGCTGAGCGTAAACGGAACGCGCGCGCCGGTCGCGATCCGGCGCGATAACGTCGTCGGCGTGCAGTTCCATCCGGAGAAAAGCGGGCCGGTGGGCCTGGCCCTTCTCGACCGTTTCCTATCCCTCTGACGATCCAGGACCGATACCCGACACGATGACCGAGATTTTCGAACAGGACGGCAAACGCTTCGTCGGCCACCCGGACGACGGCCCGCTGGAGATCAAATACGGCTTGCCCGGCACGGTCGCCTTCTGCACGCGCTGCGTCATCTCGAACCAGCGGCCGTCCTCCGCGGTCGAGTTCGCCCATACGCGGGACAGCAAGAAGACGACGATCCATTTCGACGAGGAAGGGGTGTGCGACGCCTGCCGTTATGCGGAGCGGAAGGCAGGGGAAGTCGACTGGGAGGCGCGGGAACGGGCGCTGATCGAGCTGTGCGACCGCTACCGGTCGCGGAACGGGTCCTACGACTGCCTGGTGCCGGGGTCGGGCGGCAAGGACTCCGTCTTCGCCTCCCATATTCTGAAAGCGAAATACGGCATGCACCCCCTGACGGTGACCTGGGCGCCGCACCTCTATACCGAAGTCGGCTGGCGCAACTTCCAGGCGTGGCTCCACCAGGGCGGGTTCGACAACTACCTCTTCACGCCGAACGGCGCCGTCCACCGGACGCTGACCCAACTGGCCTTCCGCAACCTGCTTCACCCTTTCCAGCCCTTCATCTTCGGGCAGAAGAACTATGCCCCGAAGATGGCGGCGAAGATGGGCGTGCCCCTGGTCTTCTATGGCGAAAACGAGGCCGAATACGGCAACGCGACCCAGGAAAACGAGAGCGCGACCCGCGACAACAGCTATTTCTCCCGGCGCTCGGGGTCGATGGAGGGTCTCTATTTCGGCGGCGTGCCGATGGAGGAGCTGCCGTCCCACGGCGTCCTGCCCGGCGACCTCGACCCCTACATGCCGGCGGAAGAGGGGGTCCTGGAAAAGGCCGGGGTCGAGGTCCACTATCTGGGCTATTACCTGCGCTGGACGCCGCAGGAAAACTACTATTACTCGGTCGAGCATATCGGCTTCGAGGCCAACGAGGACCGGACCGAGGGGACCTATTCCAAATACAACTCGATCGACGACAAGACCGATCCCTATCACTACTGGACGACCCTGGTGAAATTCGGCATCGGCCGGGCGACCTACGACGCGAGCCAGGAAATCCGGAACGATCACATCACCCGGGAAGAGGGCGTCGCCCTCGTCCATCGCTACGACGAGGAGTTCCCGCGCAAGTATTTCCCGGAATTCCTCGACTATCTCGCCATGGAAGAAGCCGAATTCTTCGAGATTGCCGACAGCTTCCGCTCCCCGCACCTCTGGAAGCGGACGAACGAAGGCTGGGCGCTCCGGTACAAGGTGGAATAGGAGGCGCGCGATGACCGCCGACGACAGCCCTCCCATGCTGCTTCATCTCGGATACCCGAAGGCATCCTCGACCTGGCTGCAGGAGCGCTTCTTCAGGTTTCCGGAGATGGGCTACTGGCCGATCTTTCCCGAGAAGACCGACCGCGCGCGGCTGAACCGGCTGCTGGTCTATCCGGACGGGTACCGGAGCTACGACCCCGCCCTCGACGAAGAAGTCGCCGCGCGCATGTCCGCCCGCCCGGACCCCGCCCTGGTTCCGGTGATTTCGGCCGAAAGCCTCGTCGGTTCGGCCGTTGACCCGAACC